>NZ_CBCRZX010000013.1:0-98195 GCF_965137155.1 Stackebrandtia soli | reverse complement strand
TGCCGGGTCCGGCCCGTCCACCACAGCGGACCGGACCCGGCGAAGGTGGTCGTGGTGTTAGACCAGCACTTCCCAGGTCAATGGGCCGATCAAGCCGTCGGCGACGAGACCCTTCTTCGTCTGGAACGCCTTCGCGGCGGCGACACTGACCGAGCCGAAGTTCCCGTCGACGACCAGGCTGGCGCCCTGACGGTTCAGAGCGACCTGAGCGGCCTTGGCGCGCGAACCGGTAGAGCCGCTCTTGACCTCGAGAATCAGCTTCGGCCAGGTCTTCGGCCCGACGACGCCGTCGGCGACGAGACCCTTCTTCGTCTGGAACGCCTTCGCGGCGGCGACACTGACCGAGCCGAAGTTGCCGTCGACGACGAGCGAGTGTCCGTTCGCGCTGAGAAGGTGCTGAACGACCTTGACGAGAGTGCCCGTCGAACCCTGCTTCACGGTCGGCCATCCGGCCCCGCCGATGGGAGCGCTGGAACCGAGGGTGATGCCCCGGTTGGCCAGGAAGGTGTACGGGTTGGTCGGGGAGCCGTTGACCAGGACCTCGAAGTGCAGGTGCGGCCCGGTCGAGTTGCCGGTGGTACCCATCGCGGCGATGTACTGTCCCGCGGAGACGGTCTGTCCGACGGAGACGCCGGCGCTGTAGATGTGACCGTAGTAGGTGCGGTAACCGTTGAGGTGGTCGATGAGGACCGCGTTGCCCGTGCGACCGGGCAACAGCCCCGGGCGGGTATCGCCGGGGTAGGAGTTGGTGCGGACGCCCACGATCTTTCCGGCGTTGGCGGCGCGGATCGCGGTTCCCTGGCTGTTCGCCACGTCAGTTCCGGAGTGCGTCGGACGGCTTGGTGGGCGGAAGCCGGAGGTAATGCGACCGATCGTCGGGTTGCTCCAGGCACCGGCCGCCGACGCCTGCGCGGGAAGGCCGACGATCGCGGCACCAACGCCAATTCCCATGGCCGCCAGGAATCCGCGGCGCCCCCAGGATGTCGAGTTGTCGGGAGTCTGGTTCTCAGTCACGGCGTCGTCCTTTTCTTGTGGGCATTCGACGGGTCGATGAACGAGCCCGAAGCAATTCGGCGCAGATTACCCAAAGGGGCAAGGACATTCAAATATCCAGCTATTAAAAACCCATATGGCGGCCGCGGCCGCTACTCGGCGATCGGGCGGTCCGGGTGGTCCCGGAACTGAGTCCGGTACAGCTCCGCGTACAGGCCGCCTGAGGCGATCAGCTCCGTGTGCGTGCCGCGTTCCGCCACGCGCCCCTCGGCGAGGACGACCACCTCATCGGCGTCACGCACCGTCGACAGGCGATGGGCGATGATCAGTGCCGTTCGACCGGACAGGGCTTCCGCGAGCGCTCGTTGCACGGCCGCCTCGGACTCACTGTCCAAGTGGGCCGTCGCCTCGTCCAGAATCACGACCCGGGGTGACTTCAACAGCAGGCGGGCGATCGCGAGGCGCTGTTTCTCGCCGCCGGAGAAGCGGTAGCCGCGCTCGCCGACGATAGTGTCGAGACCGTCCGGGAGACGACGGACGACGTCGCCGACATAGGCACGGTCGAGCGCGTCCCACAATTGCGCGTCGTCGGCTCCCGGACGACCGTATTCCAGGTTCGCGCGAATGGACTCGTGGAACATGTGGGCGTCCTGCGTCACCACGCCGATCGTGTCCTTGAGGGACTGTTCGGTGGCCTCCCGAACGTCCAGTCCGTTGATCCGGACCGCTCCCCCGGTGACGTCGTAGATGCGGGGCACCAGCATCGACGTCGTGGTCTTACCCGCGCCGGACGGTCCGACGAGCGCGACGGTGGTGCCCGCGCGGACGGTGAAGTCGACTCCTCGCAGGACGGGGCTGTTCTCGGTCGTGTCGAGCCGGACGACGTCCTCAAGGGACGCGAGCGAGACGTCCTCGGCTCGGGGGTAGGTGAACTCGACGTCGTCGAAGGCGATCGTCGCGGGGCCCTCGGGGATCGCCTTCGCGGTCGGGGACTCACGGATGAGCGGTTCGAGGTCCAGCACCTCGAAGACGCGCTGGAACGACACCAGGGCGCTCATGACGTCGACGCGGACGTTCGACAGTGCGGTCAGCGGCCCGTAAAGGCGGGTCAACAGGAGAGCGAGCGTGACGACCGTGCCCGCGGAGAGGGAGTCGTTGAGGGCGAGCCAGCCACCGAGACCGTAGGTGACGGCCTGGGCGAGGCCGGCGACGAGGGTGAGGGCGACGATGAAGGTGCGCCCGTACATCGCGGTGGTGATGCCGATGGAACGGACGCGGTCGGCGCGTTCGGCGAACCGTTCGGTCTCGAGTTCCGGTCGGCCGAAGAGCTTCACCAGAAGCGCCCCGGCGACTCCGAAACGTTCTGTCATCTGGGCGTTCATGCCCGCGTTGAGCTCGAAGCTCTCCTTCGTGAGCGCGGCCAATCGGCGGCCCACGAGCTTCGCGGGAACGAGGAACACCGGTACGAGCACGAGAGACAGGAGCGTGATCTGCCACGACTGGGTGACCATCACTCCAAGCGTCAGGACCACGGCGATCGCGTTCGCCACCACTCCAGACAATGTGGACGTGAACGCGCGCTGGGCGCCCATGACGTCGTTGTTGAGGCGGCTGACGAGCGCGCCGGTCTGCGTTCGGCTGAAAAAGGCCAGCGGCATGGACTGGACGTGACCGAACACCTGCCGCCGCAACGCGTAGATGAGGCCCTCTCCGACTTTCGCCGAGAACCACCTGTTCGCCAGCTGGAGACCCGCGTCGAGAATCGCGAGCACCGCGATCAGCCCGGCGATTCGCCAGACGGCGTCGGCCGGTCCGCCGCCGGTGATGACGTTGATGACGTCACCGGCGAGGACGGGCGTGGCGACGGCGATCGTGGCGGACGCGACGACGGTCACCAGGAACACGATGATGTCGCGTCGATACGGGCGTGCGAACCGCATGATGCGGCGCAGCATTCCCTTGGAGAGCTTCGTATCCGCGAGCGAGCGGTCCGACTGGTGGAATCCCCGCATGCCGCGCATCCCCGCGCCCATGAACGTCACGTTCGCCTGCCGCCCTTCGCTCTACCGTGTCCCGCCCGCGAGGCGGCCATGTCAAATGGGGGCGGTTGGCCACCCCGTCGAGTCCTGCTCGGACTCGCCGAAGGGCTCCAGCGTCATCGTCCGTCCGATTATTCCCCGGCGCCGACCCGGCCACGGATGAGTCGCAGCTGCGCGGCGCGCTCGGCGGCGAGCTGAGCGGCATCATCGTGGACTCCGGCGGACAGCAGCAGGGCCTTCGTCTCGATCGCGGCTTCGCGTGGAACCGCGAGAATCGCCAGCGTGAGGTCCTCGACGGCGTCGTCGAGTTCGCCCGGGCGGACCGTGAGAGTAGCGAGGCCCAGCACGACGGCCTCCTCCGCGGTCACGGTACGGCCGGTCAGGCACAGTTCGAGCGCGCGAGAGTAGCCGAGCTCGGCGACGAGGCGCTTCGTTCCCCCGAGGTCCGGGACGAGCCCGAGGCCCGGTTCGCCGACCCGGATGCGAGCGTCCGTCGACATCACCCGCAGGTCGCAGGCGAGCGCGAGTTGGAGGCCCGCGCCGATCGCGTGGCCCCGTACCGCCGCGATCGACACGATGTCGGGGCGCCGCAACCAGTCGAACGCCTCCTGAAAGGACCAAAGGCGAGCCTCGGCGTCGGCATCGGACGCCGAGGCGAGCTCAACCGGGAGGGGACCCGACAGCACCGACAGATCAAGACCGGCCGAAAAGGACTTTCCGGCGCCGGAAACGACGACGCACCGCACGCTTCCGGGTAGCGAGTGGCCGATGTCCCGCAGCTCACTCCACAGTTGTGGGGTGTGCGCGTTCAAGGCGTCAGGGCGACACATCGTCACTCTCGCCACCGGGCCGTCGATCTCAACCGTCACCTGTCGGGAATCGTCCATCGTCCACTCCACACCTCGGGCCGTCCCCCGTCAGGGCGCGGCGAATCGGGACGATGGTAGCGCCCGCGCGCCCGTCGCGCACCGGCTCATGCGGACACGCGCGGACGCTTTCCGCCTCGTTTACGCAGTGCCACACCGGCCTCGCAGAGCACACGATGGACGAACCCGTATGAGCGGTCCACCGAGGCTGCCAACGCTCGGATACTTTGACCTTCGCCGTACCCGTCGATCAGCCGCCGGATCAGTTCCTCTCGTTCCGAGCCATTGATACGACGGCCTTTCACCACGGGCGCAACACGTTCGTCGTGAGACATCGGTTTCCTTTCAGCAATGAGGGACCCATGCCACGAGGCGATACCGACCATTGAGCACGGTCTCGATGATCATGGGGTAAGGATCAGTCATAGCGGTTCGATGCCAATGAGACAAGCTTCTGTCGGATTCCCGATAGCGCGACTTCGTATGGCGGCCAAGGAGAATCGCCTTCGCGACGGCACCGAAGTCTGCCGCTGCCCGAAGGCTCGGCGACGGGCGGGGGTGTCACCCGGAACGCCGGCCGAGGCCCCACGCCGTCCGAAGCACCCGCTCTCACCGCGCGTGGGACTCCCCCGACGAAACCCGGAACGACGGGAAGGCACGACGTAGGGTCGGGCCATGATCCGGTTGGCGACGTACAACATCCACCACGGCGCGACCGTCGACGGCACGCCCAGCCTGGAGCGCGTGTGCGACATCCTCGCCGAGCACACTGTGGACATCGCATGTCTTCAGGAACTGGACCAACGCTTCGGCGGGCGGTCGGGCTTCGTGGATCAGCCCGCCGTCATCGCCGATAGGCTCGGTATGCACGTCCACTTCGTCGCCACCGTGCTGCGTGACAACGGCGCCGCAGGAACGGGGGGTTACGGTCACGGGGTCTTCAGCCGCTGGCCGATCACCCGCACGACGTCCTATCCCCTGCCCGGCGGCGGGGAGCCGCGAGCGCTCGTCGCGGCCGACATCGACACTCCCGAAGGCACCGTCACCGTCATGTCGGCCCACGTGACACCGGGGCCCTCCAGACATCCGGTCCGGACGGTCCAGCTACGACACATCGCCGAGATCGCCTCCACCGCAGAGCATCCGGTGATCGTCGCGGGAGACCTCAACACCGCCAACGCCCACGAACTCGACGCGATCTCGGCTAGCCTCGCCGACACCGTCGACCCGGATCGGTGGTCACCTCGCCGCCTACGGCACGCGACCTTCCCGTCGACACGACCCCTCATTCGCATCGACAGGGTCTACGTCGGCGACGGTGTGGCCGTCGAGCGCGTTCGGACGGTCCGGGACGCCGCGAGCGATCACACGCCCGTCATCGTCGATCTGCGGCTCACGTCGCCGACGTGAGCCGCCGCGATCGGTTCAGGCGAGTTCGACCAGTTCCAGCAGGTCGTCGCTCCAGATGTCCTCGTCGCCGTCGGGCAGCAGGATCGCCCGCTCGGGGCGCAACGCCTCGACCGCGCCGGGGTCGTGCGTGACCAGGACGATCGCCCCCGGGAAACGGGAGATCGCGTCCAGGACCTGTTCACGGCTGGCCGGGTCGAGGTTGTTCGTCGGCTCGTCGAGCAACAGCACGTTCGCGCCGGAACAGACGAGCGTCGCCAACGCGAGTCGGGTCTTCTCGCCACCCGACAGCACGCCGGCCGGTTTGTCCACATCGTCACCGGTGAACAGGAACGCGCCGAGGATCTTGCGCAGATCCGTGTCCGTGTAATTCCCTTCGGCCGTCGACGCGGCCGAACGCATCAGCTCCAGGACCGTACGCTCGACGTCGAGCGTCTCGTGCTCCTGCGCGTAGTAGCCGATCCGAAGGCCGTGACCGGCGATGACCCCGCCCGTGTCGGGCACGATCTGACCGGCGAGCATGCGCAGCAGCGTCGTCTTCCCGGCGCCGTTGAGGCCCAGAATGACGACCCGGGAACCCCGGTCGATCGCGACGTCGACGTCGATGAACACCTCGAGCGACCCATAGGTCTTCGACAGGCCCTCGGCGGTCAGCGGAGTCTTCCCGCACGGTGCCGGCTGTGGCAGCCGGACCTTCGCCACCCGGTCGGCGACCCGAACGTCCTCAAGGCCGGACACGAGACGCTCCGCGCGACGCAGCATGTTCTGCGCGGCGGTCGCCTTCGTCGCCTTGGCGCGCATCTTCTCGGCCTGAGCCGACAGCGAGGCGGCCTTCCGCTCCGCGTTGGCGCGCTCGCGTTTACGCCGATGTTCATCGGCCTCCCGCTGCTTCAGGTACGCCGTCCAACCGAGGTTGTACTGATCGACGGCGGAGCGGTTGGCGTCGAGGTACCAGACCTTGTTGACGACCGCTTCGAGCAGTTGCGCGTCGTGACTGATGACCACCAGACCGCCCTTGTGCGCGGAGAGATAGGTGCGCAGCCAGGTGATCGAGTCGGCGTCGAGGTGGTTCGTCGGCTCGTCCAGCAGCAGGGTGCCGTCACCGTCGGCGGTGTCGGCGAACAGGATCCGCGCCAACTCGACGCGGCGACGCTGACCGCCCGAGAGCGTGCCGAGGTTCTGAGCCAGCACGCGATCCGCGAGGCCGAGGTTCGCGCAGATCCGTGCGGCCTGGGATTCGGCGGCGTACCCGCCCATCGAGGCGAAACGATCCTCGAGATTGCCGTATCGACGAACCAGCTTGTCGCGCTCGGCCGTGTCGGCGATCTCGGCCAGCTGTGCCTGGACCTTCGTCATGTCGGACAGCAGGACGTCGAGCCCGCGGGCCGACAGCACCCGGTCCCGCGCCGAAACCCCCAGGTCGCCGGTTCGGGGATCCTGTGGCAGGTAACCGAACGGACCACGCCGCTCGATCGCTCCCGCGTACGGCAGGTTCTCCCCGGCCATACTCTTCAGGGTGGTCGTCTTACCGGCGCCGTTGCGGCCGACAAGGCCGATGCGGTCGCCCGGCTGGACGCGCAGATTGGTGTCGGACAGCAGGATGCGCGCACCGGCGCGCAGTTCGAGTCCGGTTACGGAGATCATGGTGTGAGGCTCGCTTTCGCGGAATAGAAGACTGGCGGATCAAAGACAGGGGTCTTCTGCCGATTCCCTCTCAAACGAATCCAGCCCGGTCATCCCGGTGCGTGAGAGTGGTCGAATCGGCCCAGCGAGCTCAGTCTTGACAGCGATGCACGCGACCAGTCTATCCGGCCGACTGAGGACGACGCCATCGCATTGCGGCCGACCACACCAGTCACACGACATCGTCCGGTCGGTCCGCGCCCCTTCACCGGCTCGGTCCGTCCGGCCTCACCGGCGCGGCCACTAAGCCGTTACGCGACGATAGTACTGTCGTGACCTGCGGTTTTAGTTCACGATTGTCCGGTTTCGAGTTCGCTACGGTTCTCTGCGTTATGGACTTTCCCCAGAGCAAACCCAGCAGCAAGGACCGTCGTTACCTCGGAAAACACCGAGGCTCCAACCTGGCCCGGACCGTGCTCGCCGCGATAGCGGTCGGCACCGTCGGATTCAGCGCGATCACCGCGACCACCACCGCCGCTCCCCTCACGGACCCGGTGGAGACCGTCGCCAACGCGAGCGACCGGCCGAACGACGACCGGGCCGACCGCGGCGACGAGCGCGAAGAGGAAACCACAACCGCTCCCGAAAAGGAAAAGGAAGAAGAGAAGAAGCCGGAGCCGAAGGACGCCAAAGAGCCGGAGAAGAAGCCGGACTGGGTGTCGCCGTCTCCCGCCGAGATCAGTGACGTCTACGGACCGCGCGCCTGGCGCGCCGGTGAGATGCACTTCGGTCTCGACTTCGCCGCCAACGAGGGTGAACCGAACTACGCCGCCGCAGCGGGCGTCGTCGTTCAGGCCGGCCCCAACGGCGGATACGGCAACAGCGTGATCATCGACCACGGCAAGGGCGTGCTGACCGTGTACGGCCACCACTCCAAGCTGAAGGTCTCCGTCGGAGACAAGGTCAAGCCCGGCGATGTCGTCGGACTGGCCGGCTCGACCGGTGACGTCACCGGTCCCCACCTGCACTTCGAGGTCAACGACAACGGCACGATGGTCGACCCGCACGAGTGGCTGACCGACCACGGAGTCGACCTGTAACCAAGACTGCCTTCATTCCCCCACAGGAGACGCCCGCGCCCGACCCGCGCGGGCGTCTCCGTCTGTCGTCACGGCTGTGCGTCCCGTCTCACTCGCACCCGACGGTCCCACCGGACGCCCGCGGCCATCGGTCGCGTTCCGGGCACGCCGAAGACGCGGTGGCACCGATGAGCAGGCGATTCTCCGCCTTCGCCCGGTCACGTGTCCCCGCTCACCCCGCGCGGCCGCAGATGAACAGGACAACCTTTACCTCGGACGACCGCCGCTCAGGCGGTACCATGCGCCGATGAGTGAGCACTGGGATGTAGTGGTTCTGGGCGCCGGACCGGGCGGGTACGTCGCCGCGATTCGCGCGGCCCAGCTTGGTCTGCGCACCGCGATCGTGGAGTCGAAGTACTGGGGCGGGGTCTGCCTCAACGTCGGCTGTATTCCGTCGAAGGCGCTCCTGCGCAACGCCGAGCTGGCGCACATTTTCGGTGAGGAGCGCGAGACCTTCGGCATCGAGGTCGACGGCGCCGTCCGTTTCGACTACGGCAAGGCCTTCACGCGCAGCCGTGAGGTGGCCGATGGCCGGGTCAAGGGCGTCCACTACCTGATGAAGAAGAACAAGATCAAGCAGTACTTCGGCGCGGGGACCTTCGCCAATGCGAACACGCTCAACGTCGTCGGGGACGACGGTTCGGAGACTGTGACGTTCGACAACTGCATCATCGCGACGGGCGCGGTGACTCGGCTCCTGCCGGGGACGTCGTTGAGCGACCGCGTCGTCGACTACGAGCAGCAGATCATGTCGGACACGCTGCCGGACTCGATCGTGATCGCCGGGGCGGGCGCGATCGGTGTGGAGTTCGCCTACGTGCTGCGTAATTACGGCGTGGACGTGACCCTGGTCGAGTTCGCCGACCGGATCGTCCCCACCGAGGACGCCGACGTGTCCAAGGAACTGGCCCGTCAGTACCGCAAGTTGGGTGTCGACGTGCGCACGAACACCCGGGTGACGGGCATCAAGGAGAACGGCTCCGGCGTGCAGGTCAGCGTCTCCGGCCCGAAGGGCGACGAGGTTCTGGAGGCGGACAAGGTCCTCCAGGCGATCGGTTTCGCACCCCGCGTCGACGGGTACGGGCTGGAGCGGACGGGTGTCCACGTGACGGAACGCGGCGCCATCGATGTCGACGGCAGGTGCCGGACGAGCGTGCCGCACATCTTCGCGATCGGCGACGTCACCGCCAAGCTGATGCTCGCGCACACGGCCGAGGCGATGGGCGTCATCGCCGCCGAGACCATCGGCGGTGCGCCGACGATGGAACTCGACTACGCGATGATCCCGCGCGCGACGTACTGCCAGCCGCAGATCGCCAGCTTCGGTTACACCGAGGCTCAGGCGCGTGAGCGGGTCGCCGAGATCAAGGTCGCGAAGTTCCCGTTCACGGCGAACGCGAAGGCTCACGGCCTCGGCGAGGCGAAGGGCTTCGTCAAGCTGATCAGCGACGCGGCGACCGGCGAGCTCCTCGGCGGCCACCTGATCGGCCCGGAGGTGACGGAGCTGTTGCCGGAACTGACGATGGCCCAGATGTGGGAAGCCACTGTGGATGACATGGCGCGGAACGTGCACGCGCACCCGACCCTCGGGGAAGCGGTCAAGGAAGCGATCCACGGCCTCGCGGGGCACATGATCAACATGTGAGCACCCACTGTAGACATCGACCGCCGTTCGGACCCGATGGTCCGGACGGCGGTCGTCGTATGGCCGCGTCGACGAACGGCGCCCGCCGTGATTCGGTCCGGTTTCGGGCGTTCGTTAGTGTGAAAGTCCGTCGTCTCAGGAGGAAGACATCGTGACCGAACCCTCGACAGGTCTGTACTGGACGGACGGGGTGCCGTTCCTCGCGCTCGGCGCGGAGTCGGCCGCCCCGGCCGGACCCGGCGCGACGCTGCGCGTGGCCGTCGAGGGGCCGCGCGGGTGCGTCGGACACTGGCGGCGCGGCGCCGGACGCCAGTCCTGCCCGTTCGGCGAGCGCATCGAGGCCACCGCCACCGACGCCCAATGCGTGGCGTGCGGCAACGCCGACGCGGGCCGTCAGGTCGCCCGGGATCGAGCCCACGACGACGGCAGTCCGTACCGCCTGTACCTGGCGTGGTTCGGCGACGAGACGATCAAGGTAGGGATCTGTTCGGCGGCAAGGGGAACGAACCGACTCACCGAGCAGGGCGCGTTGGCGTACACGTTCATCGCGGACGGCACGCTCGCGCCGATCCGCGCGGCGGAGCAGACGATCTCGGGCGCTGGCATCGCCACGGAACGGGTTCGACTGGGCCGCAAGCCTCAGCTGTGGTGGAGCGCGAATCCCGAGACCGGCCGGGCGAGACTGCTCGCCGCGGCGGATCAGGCGGGCACCGCCATCGCCGATCTGCCGAAGATCACGACCGCCTCCCCCGAAGTGATGCACCATACTCGACAGTTTGGTTTGGACGGTGAGCTGCCGTCGTCGTACCGTCCCTTGACGGCCGTCGAATCGGGCTCCGTCCTGGGCGGTCGCGTTCTGGTGGCGTCGGGACGTTCCCTGCTCCTCGACACGGAGCGCGGCGCGGTGCTCCTCGACGCGCGACTGATCGCGGGCTGGCGCCTCACGACGTCCGAGTCCGCGCCGAGTCGTCTGCCGCTGGGACTGCCCGTGCACCCGGCGACGTCGCACGCGACGCAGCCGACCCTGTTCTGAGCCTGTCGATCATCGTCCACCAGTCCGGCAACACGACATGGAGAACGGGCGGCGTCCGGACCTGGCCCTGATCTACGCCGAAGCGGCACGCCATGAGACGACCGGCTCATCCGCGACCGCCGCGGTTCCAGGTCGGACGGCGAATCGCGGTCCTAGAGATCGGTTTCGCCGCCGCGCCGAGCGGCGATCCCGCCCCCGTTCGGCGGACGGCCATCGACCTCGAAGGGCCCTCCCGAGCGGGCTATAGGATACGCGGGATCGTTCTAGGATTTCGGGGCCGAACGCGACGGCTGTGGCGTGGGAGAGCCCGGCCCGAACCCCGCACATGTGAGCCGAGGAGCAATACAAATGTCCGACCCGTCCCCGTTCGCCGCCCAGTCACCACATCTGGACCTGTCGACGATCGATCACGAGGTTCTGGCGTTCTGGCGGGACCGGGACGTCTTCCAGCGCAGCGTCGACGCCTCCAGCGACAAGCCACTATGGATGTTCTACGAGGGGCCGCCCACGGCGAACGGTCGCCCGGGCACGCACCACGTCGAGGCGCGGGTGTTCAAGGACGTCTTCCCCCGGTTCAAGACCATGAAGGGCTTCCACGTCCCCCGGAAGGCCGGATGGGACTGCCACGGGCTGCCGGTGGAGATCGCGGTGGAGAAGGAACTCGGCCTGTCCGGCAAGCAGGACGTCGAGCGGGTGGGCATCGCGAAGTTCAACGAACAGTGCCGCGCGTCGGTGCAGCGCTTCGTCGGCGAGTTCGAGGCGATGACGGAACGTGTCGGCTACTGGGTCGACATGTCCGAGGCGTACTGGACGATGGCACCGCAGTACGTGGAGAGCGTCTGGTGGGCGATCAAGACGATCTACGATCGCGGGTTGCTGGTCGAGAATCACCGCGTCGCCCCCTACTGCCCACGTTGCGGCACCGGACTGTCCGACCACGAGGTGGCACAGGGATACGAGACCGTCAAGGATCCGTCCGTCTACATTCGCATGCCCGCGAAGGCGGCCGTGGCTGGTATCGACGGGGTCGACCTGTTGATCTGGACGACGACCCCGTGGACTCTCGTGTCCAACACGGCCGTCGCGGTCCACCCGGACGTCACCTACGCGGTCGTCCGCGCCGAGTCCGGGACCTTCCTGGTCGCGGAGCCGCTCGTGGCCTCCGTCCTCGGTGACGACGTCGAGGTCCTCGCGACACTGCCCGGCGCGCAGCTGGAAGGGCTCGCGTACGAGCGCCCGCTCGACTTCGTGGAGATCCCGGACGCGCACCGGGTGATCCTCGCCGACTACGTGACGACCGCCGACGGCACCGGGCTCGTCCATCAGGCTCCCGCCTTCGGCGCCGACGACCTCGAGACCTGCCGCCGGTACGGCCTGCCGGTCGTCAACCCGGTCGACAACGAGGGCAAGTTCCTCGAGAAAGTGCCGCTCGTGGGCGGCATGTTCTTCAAGTCGGCCGACGCCGTCCTCATCGACGAGCTGAACCGGCGCGGTGTCCTGTTCCGTCACCAGGAGTACGAGCACCCGTACCCGCACTGCTGGCGCTGCCACACGCCGTTGATGTACTACGCGCAGTTGTCGTGGTACATCACGACGACGGCGATCAAGGACGCCCTGCTGCGCGAGAACGAGAACACGAACTGGTACCCCGAGCACATCAAGAACGGGCGTTTCGGCGACTGGCTGACGAACAACGTCGACTGGGCGCTGTCGCGGAACCGGTACTGGGGCACCCCGCTGCCGATCTGGCGTTGCGGCGAGGGCCACACGACCTGCGTCGAATCGCGCGTCGAGCTCGGACGACTCACCGGCCGCGACCTGTCCGATCTGGACCCGCACCGTCCGTTCATCGACGACGTGACCTTCCCGTGCCCGGAGTGCGCCACCGAGGCGATCCGCGTGCCGGAGGTCATCGACGCGTGGTTCGACTCCGGTTCGATGCCGTTCGCACAACTCGGATACCCCTTCGTGGAGGGTAGTCGGGAGAAGTTCGAGCAGACCTATCCGGCGCAGTTCATCTCGGAGGCGATTGACCAGACCCGCGGCTGGTTCTACACGCTGATGGCGATCGGGACGCTCGTCTTCGACAAGTCGTCCTACGAGAACGTCGTATGCCTCGGCCACATCCTCGCCGAGGACGGCCGCAAGATGAGCAAGCACCTCGGCAACATCCTCGAACCGATGCCCCTGATGGACAAGTTCGGCGCGGACACCCTGCGCTGGTTCATGCTCTGTTCGGGATCGCCGTGGTCGCCGCGCAAGATCGGCGACGGCCCGCTCGAGGACATCTCGCGAAACGTGCTCCTGTCGCTGTGGAACACGGTGTCGTTCTTCAGCCTGTACGCGGACGCGAACGACTGGCGCCCGAGCGACAGGCCCGTCGAGCTGACACCGCTGGACCGGTGGCTGCGTGCCGAGTTGCACCACCTCGTCTCCGTCGTCGACTCATCGCTGGAGAACTTCGACACCGTCGGGGCCGGACGGGCGCTCACCCAGTTCATCGACGATCTGTCCAATTGGTACATCAGGCTGTCGCGATCGCGCTTCTGGAGCGGCGACGAGGCCGCCCATCAGACGCTGTACGAGACGATCGAGGTGTTGACCCGCCTCCTCGCGCCGTTCGTCCCGTTCGTCACCGAGCACATCTGGAAGGTCGCGGTGCGCCCGGGAGACGCGGCGCAACCGGAGTCGGTGCACCTGACGTCCTGGCCGGTCGTCGACGAGACCGCGCTCGACGAGGGACTGCGGACGTCGATGACGACAATCCGCTCCATCGTGGAGGCAGGTCGCGCGGCGCGTAAGGCCAGCAAGATCCGGGTCCGCCAACCGCTGTCGCGCGTGCTCTACGCGGCGCCGGGCGGTGCCGGGCTCGGTGACGACCTGCTCGCCTACGTCGCCGACGAGCTGAACGTCCGCGAGGTGACGAGCCTGACCGGCGCCGGTGAGGTCCTGGACGTGTCGGTGAAGCCGAACTTCCGCGAGATCGGAAAACGCTTCGGATCGTCGACTCAGCAGGTCGCGGCCGCCATCATGGCGCTCGACCCGGCGGACGTCGCGGCGGGCGTCGACGGCGAGAAGGAGTTCACGCTCACCGTCGACGGAGCCCACGTCACCATCTCGGCCGCCGACGTCCTCGTCAAGCAGACGCCCCGCGAAGGCTGGGCGGTCGCCGACCAGCGCGGTGTCGTCACCGCCATCGACACGACGATCACCCCGCAACTGCGTCGCGCGGGCTTGGCCCGTGAGGCGATCCGGCTCATCCAGGAGGCCCGCAAGAAGAGCGGCCTCGAGATCACCGACCGCATCCGACTGACGTGGGCCGCCGAGGGCGAGACCGCGACGGCGCTGCGGGAGCACGAGTCGGAGGTCGCGCAGGCGGTCCTCGCGACCGTCGTCACCGAGGCGATGGTGGACGACGCGGCGGTCTTCGCGGACGAGGACCTGGAGCTGCGCTTCACGATCGAGGCGCAGCGCTGACGAAGGAGTGAGACGGGCGCGGGTCTTGCGGACTCGCGCCCGTTCGTCGTCACCGGGCGGCGCGGGCCTCCGGGTCGGGCCCCGTCCGCGTTCCAGTGTGGAGCGCGTTGATCGCCGCCAGTTCGGCCTCCGTCAACGAGAAGTCGAAGATGTCGAAGTTCTCGGCGATCCGGGAGGGCGTCGCCGACTTCGGAATCGCGACGATGCCGAGCTGAATGTTCCACCGCAGGATCACTTGGGCGACGCTCTTGTCGTGCGCCGCGGCGATGTCGAGGAGGACCGGCTCCTTCAGCAGATCACCGCCGTGTCCGAGGGGACTCCACCCCTCGGTGACGATGCCGTGCTCGGCGTGGAACGCCCTCAGCTCGGTCTGCGTCAGCCACGGGTGCAGTTCGATCTGGTTGACCATCGGCACGATCTCGCAGGCGTCGATCACCTCGGCGAGCCGATGTGGGTGGAAATTGGACACTCCGATGGCACGGGCGCGTCCCTCCGCGTAGATCCGTTCCAGAGCCCGCCAGGTCTCGACGTAGGCGTTACGCCGCGGTTCGGGCCAGTGGATCAGGTACAGGTCGACATGGTCGAGACCGAGCTTCCCGAGGGACACGTCGAACGCGCGCAACGCGTTGTCGTAACCGTGGTCGGTGTCCCAGAGTTTCGTCGTGATGAACAGATCGTCGCGAGCGACACCGGAGCTCGCGACGGCGCGGCCCACGCCCTCCTCGTTCCGGTAGTACGCGGCGGTGTCGATGCTGCGGTAGCCCACCTCGATCGCCGTGGCTACGGCGGATTCGGCCGGCTCGTTGTGAACCCGGAAGACGCCGTAGCCGAGCTGTGGCATGGCGACGCCGTTGGACAGAGTGATCATCGGAACCGGTGGCATGTGTTTCGCCCTTCTCGAAAGATCGGCCGGGAGCGCCCGGCGTCCCTCAGCCTGCCCGGTCACGACCCGAATCGGAAGCCATTGTGGGCATCGGCTCGATCGAGGGACCCGAGGACGCCCACGCCGACGCGACGTGGAAAAGTCAAGATAGGGGGACGACCACGAACAGCACTCGACTCGGTGGCGCCGTCACGTTCCCTCGGGTTGCGTGAGATGGATGTGGACGGACCGGTACAGCTCCGGGAGGGCCTCCAGCGTGGCGCGCCGAGGCTCCGGAACGTCACCGAGATGCGGTGCGATGACACGTTTCTCGACTTCCGCCAGTCGCGGGTCTTCGAGGATCATCGCGACGGCGTCCTTGTCCCCCGCGGTGACGACGGCGTCGAGGGTGTCGAGCACCGGCGCGATCAGCCGGTTCACGACGTCGGCGGCCTTCTGCGCGGCGGCCTTCGCCTGATTCGAGCGGCGGCGCGCGTACCGCTGCTGGGACCAACCGCCCGCGGCCGTCCTGCCCTGCACATAAGACGTGTCCACTTTCGAGGATTCGAGGCGCGGGCCGTCGAAGACGCCGACGGCGAGCGCGGCCCGACGGGCCATGACGACACCGACGCGCAGCGGAGCCGAGGCGTGTTCGATGACGTATTCGAGGAGGCTCCCCCACTCACCGTCGGGGCCGATCGGCGGAGCTCCGGGCGGAAGCGACCGGCCCAGCGGCAGGGCGCACACGGCGACGGCCGTGTCGGCGGCCTCCGCGCGCAGGCCGTGCTCCGTCGGTGTCATGGACGTGACGCGGTGGCGCACGTCGAAGCCGTCGATCCACTTCCCCAGCCGTTCCGGGGCGACGAAGATGTCGCGCCCTCCCCCAGCGGCCGGCCGGTTCGTCCCCATCCCAAGCGCCTCCTCGTCTCCCCGCGAGCCTACCGACCCCTCCCGTCACGACCGGCCCTCGCGTCACCCGAAAGCCGCGGGGACGGGCCGCGTCCGTGGAGGACCGCCGGTCGGGGCCGGTGCCGCTCCGACGTGACTCGGAGCGGCGGTACGCGATATCCGTTGTCGCCCAGTGGATCTGAGGCAGCGGCCGCACCCGGCCAGCGGTCTTCCCTTCGTGTCACGGGTTGACCAGGCGACCCACGCGGAGGAGGTATTCGCGGCGGTCCAGAGGGTTCGCGTCGGAGCGCGGGCGGGACGGCGGGTCGCCCGTGATCGGGGTGAAGCGGTCGAAGACCGTCTCGAGTACGCCCTCGCCGCTGGTCAGGGACGGGAGCTGACGTTCCAGGCGATGCACCGAGGCCGCCGGGATGTCCCCGTCGACGACGAGCGCGGACGCCACGACGCGCTGCTCCAGCGGTACCGCCCGCAACCGCGACAGGACCGGGAGCGTCGCCGTCAGCGTGTCCACTGGCAACTCGAGCCGGAAGCGGTGCATCGGCTCGTGCACGACGGTTCCCGCGTCTCGGATCGCGTCCATGAGCACTAGCGGCGTCAGTTTGCGGAAGTCCCCCGCCGTGCTGGACATGCTCTTGTCGAAGACGGCGTGCGAGTGGCTTTGACGCGCCCAGTAGCCGGTGCGGAACACCGTCACCCTCGCGTCGATGACCTGCCAGCCGCGCAAACCCTGACGCAGGGTGTCGCGCACGGTGTCCTCGATGGCCTTCATGAACGCCGACGGCAACGAGCCCAACTCGACCTCCAGGTGGAAAGTCGTCCCGCCGTCGACGGGACCCGGTTCGACCCGCAGACCGAGCGTCGCCAGGAACGGGTTGTCCCCGGTCTTGATGACCTCGGCCGCGCCGGCCGTGCCGACGAGACGTTCCACGCAGACGGTCGTCGTCTCCCTGAAGGACACCGCGACGCCGTACTCCTCGGCGAGAGTCGACTGGATGACCTCCTTCTGCATTTCCCCGTACAGCGACACGTATGTCTCGTCGCGACGGTCGTCCCGGCGCAGGTTGATCAGCGGATCCTGCTCGGCGAGTTCCGTCAGCGCGACGTGCGCGGCGGGACGGTCGCGCGGATCGTCCGCCGTCACGACGGCCTCCCAACCGGGCGGGGCGAAATGACGGTGGCGGTCGGCCGGAGTGATACCGATGGCGTCGCCGACACGTACGCCCGTCAGGCCCCACAGTCGGCCGATTCGGCCGGCGTGAACGGTGTCGACGGGGACGGGCCCGCCCGGTTCGACGACTTCGATCGCGGTTAGTTTCGCTTCGCGGCCGTCGCCGAAGGGCACGAGTTCCCGGACGCGAGCCGTTCCCGAGCGCAGGCGCGCGTATGCGACGCGTTCGCCCGATCGGCCCCGTTCGACGGCGAAGACCGTGCCCGACAACGGCGCGTCGGCGTCGCCGACCTCGGCGGGAAGCAGGTGCGGTATCGCCGCGAGCAGCTCCCCGACACCCGTCCCGGTCACGGCAGAACCCGCGAACACCGGGTACACCGAACCCTTGCGGGACAGCGACAAGAGCGCCTGACGAACCCTCTCGCTCGATAGTGGACTGTCGGATTCGACAGCGTCGGCCAAGAGGGCGTCGTCATGTTCCGCGAGCACGTCGACCCACTGATCGATGTGGACCGAGTCGGATTCCGTGTACGGCGCGAAGATCGCGTCCCGGGTCCCGACGTGGGACGTTACGCCCATCGGGACGAGCGCGGGTGTGAGCGTGCGGGCGAGTTCGTCCAGGACGGCGGCGGGGGCGGCACCCATTCGATCGAGTTTGTTGACGAAGATCAGGGCCGGAATGCCGATCCGACGCAGCGTCCGCATCAGCACCTTCGTCTGTGGTTGGACGCCTTCGACGGCGGAGACGACGAGGACGGCCCCGTCGAGAACGCCGAGCGCTCGCTCGACCTCGGCGATGAAGTCGGGGTGGCCGGGTGTGTCGACGAGGTTGACGATCACGTCTTCGACGCGGAACGACGCGACCGCCGACTTGATGGTGATGCCGCGTCGGCGCTCCAGATCGAGCGTGTCGGTGCGGGTCGTTCCGTCGTCGACGCTGCCCACCGCGTCGATCGCTCCGGCGGTGTAGAGGAGGCGTTCCGTCAGGCTGGTTTTACCGGCGTCGACATGTGCCAGGATTCCGAGGTTGAGTGTGCGCACGAAGCGTCATGTCCTTTGCGTAAGCGGTTCCTTCGGGTCGGTAGGACACGGAAGCCGCTCGCATTGGTTTTTCCTTCGAATGATGACGCTGGTCGAATGCAGTACAACAGACCGAACACACCGGGGCAAACGTTTTTCACTCGCTCCGCGCGACGGTCATATCCTGCACGGCCGTCCGTACACCAGACCTCCCCACCGCTCCTCCAAGCCGACGCGGGCTCCGTCCAGCGAGATGGGACGGAGCAGGGCACAACGGACCTCTCCGATCAGGTGATCACCGCGGCGTTCGGGGCCGCGACTCCGCGCAAACGACGACGGCCTCCCCATGAGATCGGAACGGCCGACCAACTGCAGCCCGAACCCCTTGCACGGATTGGGATGGCGGTCTCCGCGCACGGCGGGACGCATCGATCCGTACACCGCAACGCCCGACGGGAGGACTCTCCGATTCCCCAGCCGGGCCAGGCGGCCATATCCCCCACAAAGGATGACGGCGGGTCAGGGCCACACAGTTGAACGGCCCCAACAGATCCGGCGGCGCACTCCAGCGGCGCACTCCTCGGGCGGAGAATCGACCACGGGACAGACGACGGGCGCCGGCGAGCGAGAAGCTCACCGGCNCCCGAAAAGGTCGCTCTATCAGACGTTGAAGCCCAAGGCCCGCAGTTGATCGCGGCCCTCGTCCGTGATCTTGTCCGGGCCCCACGGCGGAATCCACACCCAGTTGATCCGCATGTCGGCGACGAGACCGCCGCCCGGGCCCTGAGTCAGCGCCGACCGGGCCTGGTCCTCGATGACGTCCGTCAGCGGGCACGCCGCCGAGGTCAACGTCATGTCGACCGTGAGGACGTTGTCGTCGTCGACGTGAAGTCCGTACACAAGGCCGAGATCGACGACGTTGATGCCGAGCTCCGGGTCGACGACGTCCTTCATCGCCTCCGTCACGTCATCGAGGTCCGCCTTCGCGACGGGGTTCGACGCCGCGGCCTCGGTGGCCTTCGTCGGCTCCGCGTCAGGCGTGGCCTGCGCCTCGTCGGTCCTATCGATATCGGTCATGATCCCTCTCCACTCGCCGCGCCCGCGCGGGCCGCCGCGTCCTTGAATGCCATCCACGACAGCAGCGCGCACTTGATCCGCGCGGGAAACTTCGACACACCGGCGAACGCCACGGCGTCCTCCAGCACGTCCTCGTCGGGTTCGCCCTCACCACGACTGCCCATCAGCTCCGAGAAGGCGTCGAGCGCCGCCAGTGCCTCGTCGAGGTGTTTGCCGTTCACCAGGTCGTACATGACGCTCGCGGACGCCTGCGAGATCGAGCATCCGACGCTGTCGTACGAGACGTCGGCGACCGTGTCGCCCTCGAGATGGACCCTCAGGGTGATCTCATCGCCGCACGTCGGATTGACGTGATGAGCCTCGGCCTCGTACGGCTCCCGCAGGCCCTTGCCGTGCGGGGACCGGTAGTGGTCGAGGATGACCTCCTGGTACAGCTCGTCCAGCATCAGCCGAAGACCTTCCGTGTCGTGTGCAGTGCGTCCACCAGGGCATCGATCTCCGCCTCCGTCGTGTAGACGTAGAACGACGCCCGAGTCATCGCGGCGACGCCGAAACGCGCGCACGTCGGTTTGGCGCAGTGATGCCCGACCCTCACCTCAACGCCCTCGGCGTCGAGAATCTGCCCGACGTCGTGCGGGTGGATGCCCTCCAGGTCGAAGGAGATCGCGCCACCGCGTCCCAACGGCACCCGCGGCCCCATGATCGTCAGCCCGGGGACCGACTCGAGCGCGGGCAACGCGTAGGCGCACAGCTCCTTCTCGTGCCACTGAACCGCGCGCATGTCCAACGCCGTCAGGTAGTCGATGGCCGCGCCAAGACCGACGGCCTCGGTGATCGGCGGGGTGCCCGCCTCGAAACGGGCGGGCGGGGCGGCGTACGTCGTCCGCGCCATCGTCACCGTCTCGATCATCGAACCGCCACCGAGGAACGGCGGCATCGCCGCGAGCAGTTCCTCACGGCCCCACAGCACGCCGATCCCGGTCGGGCCGAGCATCTTGTGGCCCGTGAAGGCGATGAAGTCGACGTCGTAGGCGACGACGTCCATCGGCATGTGCGGCACCGACTGCGACGCGTCGAGCATGACGAGGGCGCCGACCTCGTGCGCCCTCTTCGTGATCGCCCCGGTCGGGTTGATCGTCCCGAGGATGTTCGACATGTGCACGATGGACACGAGCTTGGTGCGTTCGGTGATCAACTCGTCCAGCCCGGACGTGTCGAGGCGCCCGGCGTCGGTGATCGGGAACCACTTCAGCGTCGCGCCGGTGCGCTCGCACAGCAACTGCCACGGAACGATGTTCGAATGGTGCTCCATCTCGGAGATGACGATCTCGTCGCCCTCGCGCAGACGGAAGCGCTCGTCGGAGCCCTGACCGACGGACGCCGCCAGCATCGCGTACGAGACGAGGTTGATCGCCTCCGTCGAGTTCTTCACGAACACGACACCGTTGGAACTCGGCGCGTTGATGAACCGGGCGACCTTCTCCCGCGCGCCCTCGAACGCCTCCGTCGCCTCCGAACCGAGCTGATGCACGGCGCGGGCGATGTTGGCGTTCGAGTGGCGCGAGAACTCCGCCATCGCGTCGATGACCTGCCTCGGCTTCTGCGAGGTGTTACCCGAATCCAAGTACACCAACGGTTTCCCGTTGACGGTACGACTCAGGATCGGGAAGTCGGCGCGGATCGCGTCGACGTCGAGCGACGGCACGTCCGGTGGGCGGTGCGATGCCAGCGCCGTCATCGTCACGCCCCCTGGCTCGCGGCGGCGATGAACCGCTCGTAGCCTTCGGTCTCGAGACGCTCGGACAGCTCAGGGCCGCCCTCTTCGACGATCCGGCCGCCGACGAACACGTGCACGAAGTCCGGCTTGATGTAGCGCAGGATCCGCGTGTAGTGCGTGATCAGCAGGAAGCCCGCGTTGGTGCGCTCCTTGCTCCGGTTGACACCCTCGCTGACGACCCGCAGCGCGTCGATGTCGAGGCCGGAGTCGGTCTCGTCGAGGATGGCGAACTTCGGCTTCAGCAGTTCGAGCTGCATGATCTCGTGGCGCTTCTTCTCACCACCGGAGAAGCCCTCGTTGACGTTGCGCTGCGCGAACGCGGCGTCCATCTGAAGGTCGTCCATGGCCGACTTCAGGTCCTTCATCCACGTGCGCAGCTTCGGGGCCTCACCGTCGAGCGCGGTCTTGGCCGTGCGCAGGAAGTTCGACACCGACACACCCGGCACCTCCACCGGGTACTGCATCGCCAGGAACAGGCCCGCGCGGGCGCGCTCGTCGACGGACATCTCCAGCACGTCCTCGCCGTCGAGCGTGACGGTGCCCGAGGTGATCGTGTACTTGGGGTGTCCGGCGATCGAGTACGCCAAGGTGGACTTGCCGGACCCGTTGGGGCCCATGATGGCGTGGGTCTGACCCGACTCGATGGTCAGGTCGACGCCTTTGAGGATTTCCTTCTCCCCATCGTCACCGGTGTTGACCGAGACGTGCAGGTCGCGGATGGCAAGCGTGCTCATTGTGGTTCTCCCGAAAATCTCTGGTTAGTTCTTGGGCGTCATGCTGAGGAAGACGTCACCGTCACGGATCTCGACCGGGTACACGTCGACCGGCACCGTCGCCGGCAACCCGCTCGGTTTGCCGGTGCGCAGGTCGAAACGGGACCCGTGCAGCCAGCACTCGATGGTGCAGTCCTCGACATCGCCTTCGGACAGCGCGACGGCCGCGTGCGAGCATTCGTCGTAGATCGCGTACACCTCATCGCCGGAGCGCGCGAGCGCGACGGGCGTGCCGTCGATCTCGGCCCGGATCGCGCTGCCGACGGGAATGTCGTCGACGGCGCAGATGCGGATGTACGAGGCGTCGGTCATCACGCACCGACCTTGTCGAGTCGCGCCTCGATACCGTCGCTCAAGCGGTCGCGCAGCGCCTCGACCGGGATCTTGTTGATCAGTTCGATGAAGAACCCGCGCACGACGAGACGGCGGGCCTCGTCGGCGGTGATGCCGCGCGACTGGAGGTAGAACAGCTGCTCGTCGTCGAAGCGGCCCGTGGTGCTGGCGTGCCCGGCCGAGAGGATCTCGCCGGTCTCGATCTCAAGGTTCGGCACGGAGTCGGCGCGAGCGCCGTCGGTGAGTACCAGGTTCCGGTTGATCTCGTAGGTCTCGGTGCCGGTCGCGACGTCCTGGATGAGGACGTCGCCGACCCACACGGTGTGCGCGTCGGCGCCCTGCAGCGCTCCGCGGTAGTTGACGTTGGAGCGGCAGTCCGGCTGACCGTGGTCGACGAGCTGACGGTGTTCGAGGTGCTGGCCGTCGTCGGCGAAGTACAAACCGAACGCGTCGATGGAGCCACCGGGCCCCGCGAACTCCGCCGACAGGTACTGGCGGACGACGTCGCCGCCGAGCGTGACGGACACGTGGGTGACGGCGGCGTCCCGGCCGATGCGGACCTTCTGGTGTTGCAACTGCACGGCGTCCGCGGACCAGTCCGCGATGGACACGAGCGTCAGCTTCGCTCCGTCGGCGACGTCGATCTCGACGTTGTCGGCGAGCGTGGTGGAGCCGGTGTGGTCGAGCACGACCGTGACGGACGCGAACCGCCCGACCTCGATGAACGTGTGCGCGTACGAGGCGCCGTCGGAGCCTTCTCCGGTGACACGGACGACGACCGGGGTCGTCGCCTCCGTATCCGGGGCGACGCTGACGACCAGGGCCTCCGCCATGGACGTGTACGCCTGGGCGCTGGGCCGGTCGAACGGCACCAGTACCGACCCGATGCGGGTGTCGTCCTTGCCGACGGCCGCGACGGTCACGCCCTCGGGGAGCGCGTCGTGCTCGCGGCGCGGCGCGGCGCTCGCGGCGGGGAGAGTCCCGTCGTGGAGGCCCCGCAGACGTCGCAGCGGGGTGAACCGCCAGTCCTCCTCCCGGCCGTTGAGGGTCGGGAAGTCGGCGACGTCGTACGAACGAAGCAACTGGGACTTCGTCTTCGGCGGGACATCGGAGCCGGGCCCGTGAGCGTGCGGGCGCGCCATTGCGTTCGTGGTCATCGTGGTGAGGTCTTCTCCTAGTCGGCGTTTACGCGGGTACGGCGGCGGTTAACCGACCGCGCCTTCCATCTGCAACTCGATGAGGCGGTTCAGTTCCAGGGCGTACTCCATGGGCAGCTCCTTGGCGATCGGCTCGATGAAGCCGCGCACGATCATCGCCATCGCCTCGTCCTCGGTGAGACCACGGCTCATCAGGTAGAACAACTGGTCGTCGCTGATCTTCGACACGGTCGCCTCGTGGCCCAGCTGGACGTCGTCCTCACGGACGTCGACGTACGGGTAGGTGTCGGAGCGCGAGATCGTGTCGACGAGGAGCGCGTCGCACTTGACGGTGCTCTTCGAGTGGTGAGCGCCGTCGTTGACCTGTACGAGGCCACGGTAGGACGTGCGTCCGCCGCCGCGCGCGATCGACTTGGAGATGATCGAGGAGGACGTGTACGGAGCGGCGTGGGTCATCTTCGCGCCGGCGTCCTGGTGCTGGCCTTCGCCGGCCATCGCGACGCTGAGGACTTCACCCTTGGCGTGCTCGCCCGTCATGACGACGGCCGGGTACTTCATGGTGACCTTGGAGCCGAGGTTGCCGTCGACCCATTCCATGGTCGCGCCGGCTTCGGCGACGGCGCGCTTGGTGACCAGGTTGTAGACGTTGTTCGACCAGTTCTGGATGGTCGTGTACCGCACCCGGGCGTTCTTCTTGACGATGATCTCGACGACCGCCGAGTGGAGGCTGTCGGACGAGTAGATCGGCGCGGTGCAGCCTTCGACGTAGTGGACGTACGAGCCTTCGTCGGCGATGATCAGCGTCCGCTCGAACTGGCCCATGTTCTCGGTGTTGATCCGGAAGTAGGCCTGGAGCGGGATGTCGACGTGGACGCCCGGCGGCACGTAGATGAACGAGCCACCGCTCCAGACGGCGGTGTTCAGGGCCGCGAACTTGTTGTCGCCGACCGGGATGACCGAACCGAAGTACTTCTGGAAGAGCTCCGGGTGTTCCTTCAGGCCGGAGTCGGTGTCGAGGAAGATAACGCCCTTCTCCTCGAGGTCCTCACGGATCTTGTGGTAGACCACTTCGGACTCGTACTGCGCGGCGACACCGGCGACGAGGCGCTGCTTCTCGGCCTCGGGGATGCCGAGCCGGTCGTACGTGTTCTTGATGTCCTCGGGGAGGTCCTCCCACGAGTTCGCCTGACCCTCGGTCGACTTGACGAAGTACTTGATGTTGTCGAAGTCGATGCCGGAGAGGTCGGCGCCCCAACCGGGCATCGGCTTGCGACCGAAGAGCTTCAGGCCCTTCAGGCGCAGATCCAACATCCACTGTTCTTCGTTCTTGCGGCCGGAGATGTCGCGCACGACCGCTTCGGACAAGCCACGTTGCGCGACGGCGCCCGCGGCGTCGGGGTCGGCCCAGCCGTACTCGTACTTGCCGAGCGCGGCGAGGGTCTCCTCCTGGCTCAGCGGAGCGACGTTCGTGGTGTCGGTCATTGGTTCCTCACCTGTGACTTGTCGGTAGTTTCGGATGCGGACTGTAGCCCGGCGTCTTGGACACCGGGAATGTAGGTCGTGCACACTCCATCGCCGTTGGCGATTGTGGCGAGCCGCTGGACGTGCCCCTCGACGAGCCGCCCGATCACCTGTGTCTCAGCCTCACACAGTTGCGGGAACTCGGCGGCCGCGTGCGCGACTGGGCAGTGATGCTGGCACAACTGCCCACCGCCGGCGATGAGCGTCGCGGTCGCGGCGTAGCCCTCCGCCGACAACGCGGCGGCGAGCGCTTCGGCTTGGGCGAGCGGTTCATCGGACGCCCCGTTCATCGCCTGACGGCAGCGTTCCTCCAGCGGGGCGACCTGCTCCGCGGCGAACGCGGCGACGGCGGCGGGGCCACCGTGCTTGT
This sequence comes from Stackebrandtia soli, assembly GCF_965137155.1. Lineage (NCBI taxonomy): Bacteria > Bacillati > Actinomycetota > Actinomycetes > Glycomycetales > Glycomycetaceae > Stackebrandtia > Stackebrandtia soli. Next base: position 73,006 of record NZ_CBCRZX010000013.1, on the reverse strand, counting down.
GGATCCAGCGCAGCGCCTGCGTGGACAGGTCGTCATAGTGGTGGCCGAAGGTGTCGCGGGCGGCGGCGGTGAGCCGGTAGGTGCGCGCGGGGCGACCTCGGCCTCGGCGGGTGCCGTCGGGCTCGTGATGGGTGACGAGGCCCTCGGCGGTCATCGCGTCGAGATGTTTGCGGACCGCGACGGGGGTGATTCCGAGCCGGTCGGCGAGGTCTCGGGCGGTCAGGTTCGCGTTTTCGAGCAAGAGTCGAGCGACGCGGCTGCGGGTCTGCCCGTCTGGGGGCTGGCAGCCGGCGTGATGCCGGGTCGCGTCGTATTGCACAACCCCAGTGTTGCTTATTTCAGGAGGGGGTGCCAACCGGGGGTGGGTGACGGACGCCACCGCCGTATCGTGGGGCCTTGTGGCACCAGTCTGGGTTAAGCGTTTGAGCCTGTTGAACGTCGTCGTCAACGTCATGATCGTCATCACTGGTGGGGCGGTGCGTCTGACGGGCTCCGGCTTGGGATGCCCGAGCTGGCCGAACTGCGCCCCGGGGACCTTCCACACGACGCCTGAACTGGGCATTCATGGTGCCATCGAGTGGGGGAACCGCCTGTTCGGTGTCGTCGTCGGCATCGTCGCCGTGGCGACGCTGTTGGCGGCGTGGTTCGCCCGCCCCCGCCGTAAATCGGTCGTGCGGATGGCCTTCCTCGTGGCGATCGGCGTCCCCGCGCAGGCGCTCATCGGTTTCGTGACGGTTGAGACGGGACTGAACCCGTGGGTCGTCAGCTGCCACTTCCTCGTCACGATCGGGGTCCTCGCCGCGGCGTTCACCGGCTGGTTCCGATCGCGGGAGATCGAAGGGCCGTTCGAGCCGGTCGTGCCCCGGCAGACCCGACAGTTGACGCTCGCGGTCGTCTGGGTGACGTTCGCGGTCATCACGATCGGCGTCATCGTCACCGGTTCGGGCCCCCACGCCGGGGATCCGGCGTCGCCGCGCATCGGCCTCGACCCGGTCCAGTTGTCGCAGGCGCACGCCGACGCGGTGTTCCTCCTGCTCGGTTTCACGGTCGCGCTGCTGTTCACGCTGAAATCGGTGAAGGCGCCTCGGAACATGGTCACGGCCGCGTGGACCCTGCTGGCGGTCGAGCTCGGTCAGGGCCTGATCGGTTTCGTACAGTTGTTCACGGGGCTCCCGGAGCTGCTCGTCGGCGCGCACATGCTGGGCGCCGCGCTGCTGTGGCTGGCGGCACTGCGAGTGCACCTGATGGGGCGGACCCGCCTGCCCATCGATGACACGCCCGCGCACACGCCCACACAGCGGACCGAGTTGATCGACGTCACCGCTCCCGTCGCGTCCTTACGTCGCCCGAGCATGACCGAATAGTCGATACAGGACCAACTGAGGCGATCGATACGCAGGCCACGCACCCTATAGCGTCCGGTGCCGTGAGTGCCGTAGTGTTCGTTCGCGTGCAGGACTCCCCCGCCGCAACGGCGACGGCCGCCCTTCCTCGACTCGATTGGCGCGCGACCGTCCGAGCGGTTCGAGACTCGATCGCGTCACATCGGCGCCTGTTGCTGATGCTCGCGGCGATCCTCGCCGCCCTCGTCGTCGTCGTACTCGTGAACCGACACGGTCCACCGCACGCGGGGCTCCTCGTCGAACCGCTGGCGGCGCTCGGACTGGTCCTGGCCGCACGACGGCACGGCGTCAGCTGGCACGATCTGGGGCTTTCCCGACGAACGTGGCTGCGCGGTCTGGCGGTGGCGGGCGTCGCCATCCTCGCCGTGGCGTTGCTGTACGCGATCGCCGTCGCCTGGCCGTTGACGCGGCCGATGTTCCTCGACACGCGATATCAACTCGACATGGGCAAAGCCCTCCTCACCGCGCTCGTGTTCATTCCGCTGGGGACCGTTCTCATGGAGGAGATCGTCTTTCGGGGCGTGCTCCTGGGCGTCGTCGGCAAGCGTTCGAAGGCGCTCGCGATCCTGACCTCCTCAGTCCTCTTCGGGGCCTGGCACATCCTGCCGTCGTTGAACATGGGCGGGAATCAACTGATCGCGACGATCTTCGGTGTGGGCTTCTGGGCGACGGTGGCGGTCGTAGCGGCCGTCGTCGTGTTCACCGGGCTCGCCGGTTGGCTGATGTGCGAGATCCGTCGCCGCAGCGGCAGCCTCATCGCCACGGCCGGCCTTCACTGGGCCACGAACGGCCTCGCCGTCCTGCTGACGAGCGCGGTCTGGGCTCTCAACCTGGCATGACGTGTTTCGGGCAGCCGTTCAGGCGCACCCGACGCGTAACAACAGCTCGGCCTGCTCAAGGTCTTTTCGCAGGCTCGAAGCATCGGTGAACCGGACGGCTCCCATGCCGAACTCTTCAGCGGCGGCGACGTTGTCCGGGTTGTCATCGACGAAGAGGGCCTCGCTCGCGGTGACTGCGAACCGCTCCAGGGCGTACGTGAAGATCGCCGGATCCGGCTTCCACAGTTCGACCTCCCCTGAGATGACCGTGTCCCGGAACAATCCCAGCACCGGATACGCGCGGACCGCGATCGGATAGGTCTCGGCGGACCAGTTCGTGATCCCGTAGATCGGGGTACCGACACGATGGAGTTCAGTCACGAGCTCGCACACACCGGGGATCGCGGCCCCCAGCATCTCCGGCCACCGTCGCCAGTACGCCTCGATGAGCGCCCGCCGCTCAGGATGGGAAGCGACGGCGAGCCGGACCGCCTCGGCGAACGGTCGGCCACGGTCCTGTTCCGCGTTCCACTCACTGGAGCAGACCTCGGCCAGAAACCACGCCCGCTCCTCCGGGTCGGGAATGAGCCGCCGATAGAGGTACAGGGGATTCCAGTCGGCGATGACGCCCCCGACATCGAAGATGACGACACGGACGCGTTCGGGGTTCGATGCTGAGTTCATCGCTTCGTTCCTCTCGGGTTTTGACGGCGATCGGTGGGACCGGGGCGTCACACGAGGACGATCTCGACTCCGACGGCCCGGACCTTCTCCAGTTCCTCGCCCGGTGCGCCGTCGTCGGTCACGACCGCGTCCAGGTCGGTGATCGGGCAGACGTGGCCGAGACCGGTTCGGCTGAACTTCGAGCCGTCGCAGATCGCGATCCGGCGGCGTGCGGCGGCGATGGCCGCCTGTTTGATCGGAACCTCGGCCATGTCGTGCGCCGTCAGTCCCTGCTCGACGGAGAGGCCGCACACGGCGATCACCGCCGTGTCAACGCGCAGGGCTCGCAGCGACGTCTCGGTGAGGTGCCCGACCAGCGACAGAGTTCCCGGCAGCAGCTCCCCGCCCGGAACGAGCAGCCGCACGTCCGGGGCACCGCTCAGGGCGTTCACCCCGTGCAGATCCAAGGGAATCGCGGTGATCCGCCGACGCGCCAGCGCGCGGGACGCCCATAGGGCTGTGGTTCCACTATCGACGATCACCGATTCGCCGTCGGCGATCAAATCGTTGACCTTCTCGCCGATCCGTGCCTTGATGTCGGCGGCGTCGTGTTCGCGGACGCCGAACGGGGGCGCCTCACCGCGAAGCATCAAGCTGATCGCACCGCCACGGACGCGACGGAGCGCGCCCTGCTCCGCGAGCAGGTCCAGGTCCCGACGAATCGTCATCTCCGTGCACCCGGTCTGTTCCGCCAAGTCGGCGACCGTGACCCGCTGGTCGGTACGCAGCCGTTCGATGATCGAAAGGTGGCGATTCGAACTGTTCATGTGTTCTAAACTACAAAAAGCATGTTTGAAAAGCAAGCGGCGAAACCACGCGGAACCGATCTTCGGCGGCCGCCGAACGTCGGTGAATCCCTTGTCCCCGCTGATCCCCCAGCGCCCCGAATTCGGGCGGGCACCAACCCGACGCCCTGATCCCTTGGGCGAACCAATGCTCTCGACCTGGCCATGATGGTCGGTCGCTCAGCGTCGGAGTGAAGCCTCCGTTAAGCGAGACGAATACACATCGAAGCATTGCTACACAGCAATACCATTGGCACATGGCGGAAGAAGTGCTCGCGAGCCCGACCGCGCTGGGCCAGCTCTCCCAGGACCTCGTCGACATCTCCGGGGACCTGCGTGACGAGCTGGCGAGCACGCGCGACACGGGTTTGATCGAATCGACGGCTTTCGGCAACACAGAAGGAGTCGGCGTCATCACGGCCGCGTACGGCAAGGTCTACGAGGCGATGGGGCAGGCGGTCGAGGACCTCGCCGACGTCCTCGAAGGCGATGTCGACCGGGTCCTGCGGTTGGCCTTCGCATATCAGGAACAAGACGAGCGCAACGCCGACGACATGCCGGACTGCGTGCCCGGTCAGCCCTGCTAGGAAAGGCGGCAGCCATGGCCGAACCGGAGATCAACGTCGACCGCCGCTGGTGGAAGCTGGAGGCCGATCGCAGCGCCGTCACCGCCGCGGCCCGCGCGTGGCGGTCCATCGGCACCGCCGCCGAGGACGCCGGGGACGACCTCAACACGAAGGCCACCGTCGTCTACGACGGGGGCTGGGAGGGTGAGGGTCGAGACGGATACCAAGACCACCAACGGAAACTGAGCACGTCGTTGGTGAAGGCGAGCGAGCCCGCGATCGCCGTCGCCGACGCGCTCGACGACGCCGCTGAGGCGCTACGGATCCGCCAGGACGAACTGACCACCGCCGAAGGCGAGATCACCGGTGCCGTCCCGTGCACCGTCGGGGCCGACACCATCACGTTCAAACCCGAGGACGCGAAGCAGTCGACCGCGGTTCACGGCGCGGTCACGACGGCCAAGGGCATTCGGAAGCAGCTCGACACCGACCTGAGCACGGTCGCCGCCGCCCTCGACACGGCCACGACCGCGTTCACCAAGACCAGTGACGACTGGGACTCGATCGTCGCGGGAACCGACCCCTTCAATCTGCCGCCGGAGGCGTCCGGCACCCGCACGATCACGTTGACCGACGGCACCGTCCTCCTCAACAGCGGCACCGGTGACGACGACGTCAAGGTCACCACCGACGAGGACGGCAACGTCGTCGTCACCGTCAACGGCCAGACGCACACCTATCCGCCGGGCACGGACATCACCGTGCGTGGTGGCGAGGGCGACGACACCATCACCGTCGACACGGACGACGTCAAGGTCACGGCCCTGGGCGGCGAGGGCGAGGACACGATCTCGACCGGCAATCCGCTCCTCCCGTTCTTCGACAGCGAAGGCGGTGATCACACGATCCTCGCGGGCGACGGCGACGACAGCGTCTCCACCGGCGAGGGGAACAACCGCGTCTCCGGTGGTTCGGGCAACGACAGCGTGCTCGCGGGCGACGGCGACGACCAGATCTCGACGGGCGACGGACAGGACAGCGTCCTCGACTTCGGTGGCGACAACATGATCTCGACGGGACGTGGGAACGACAGCGTCAGTGCCACCGGCACCAACTCCGTCTACAGTGGCTCCGGCGAGGACAAGGTCTCGACCGAGGGCGGCGACGACACGATCGTCGCCGGGGACGGAGATGACCGGATCGAGGCCGGAGACGGCAACGACCGTGTGTACTCCGGCGAGGGCATGGACTACGTCGACGGGCAGGACGGCGACGACTACCTCGACGGCGGAACCGCCGATCCGAACGGCCAAGGCGACACGATCTACGGCGGCGACGGCGACGACCGCATGGTCGGCACCGACGGCGACGACTACATGGACGGCGGCGAGGGCGACGACAGCCTCCTCGGCCGCGACGGCAACGACGTCCTCTCCGGCGGCAACGGCGACGACGCGATCGACGCGGGAGCCGGTGACGACGTCATCTACACGGGATTCGGCGAGGACGACGTTCGCGGCGACTCGGGCGACACCGCGTACTATCAGGACGGTGAGGATCGGGTCCAGGGGGTCGGGACCAAGGAGGACGTCAAGCCGGTCGACGTCAACAAACTCGTCGAGGACGGGGTCATCGAGATCGACGGGGACGAGGAGTTCACCGACCGGATGCTCGCCGACCTGAACACCTTCGGCGCCTCCCCCACCGGCAAGGAGATGCTCGGCCTCTACGAGGACCACATGACGGACTTCATGAACGGCGACTCGCTGAAGATCACCGAACTGCAGCTCGACCCGGACAACCCCGATCGGGACGAGGAGGGGGAGGTCGAGAACGGCTACGCCCGCAACACCGGCACGTTCAGCGACGACATCGAGCTTGAGATAAACCCGGCGTTCCACCTCGGCGACGGTCCGGGCGGCCGTCCCGCCGTCGTCCTGTACCACGAGTTGGCGCACGGCGCGAGCCATCTGCTCGACGTCCACACCGGAGGCGACAAGGTCGGCGGCAACGGCCCCGACGCCGACATCAACAAGTCCGAGAGGCTCGCCGCCGGACTGAAGACCGACGGCAGCGCTTACGATCCGAACGACCCGAGCGGCGGCCTCGGCCAGGACTACGACTTGACGGAGAACGGCATCCGCGACGAGATGGGACTCGACCCGCGCGAGACGTACTCCAGCGACGGTCGATGAACCGGCGGTCGACGGCGGCGGTCGCCGTCGCGGCGACCATCGCCACCGTGGGGCTCGATCGCCTCGCGGTCCTGCTCGTTGAGCTCGACGGCCCAGACTGGGCCGGTGGCGACGCTCCCGTCGGCGAACGATCGGGGGATGTCGTCGACATCGCGCTGACCTCGCTCGCGATCGTCCTCATAGGATGGACATGGTGGACTGGCCGGCAGCGTGGACGTGGCGCGCTCGCCGCCTCGGGAGCCTTCGCCGTCGCGGTCGTGGCGACTTTGGCGATCGCGGCCTTCTTCACGCCGCTGCGATTCGCGCTCCGGCCGAACCCGGCGGGCGACGACCTGACCGGCGGCGCCCTCACGGGCCCGTGGTGGTTCGCGTGGGGCCGACCGGCGCTGCTGATCGTCGCGGCGGTCGCCGTGGTCGTCGCGGTCGCGACGCTGACGGCCCCGTTCGAAGACGCCGCCGTCGACCGCGCACCGCGATCCACGACGATCGCGACCCGCGTCGGGTTGTTCCTCGTCTGGGCGGCACTGGCCGTGACTGTGGTCGTCTTCCTGGCCGTGGCGCAGGCGACGGGCACCTCGCCGCTACCCGGGCTGCTTCCTGCTTGCGTCGCCGCCGCCGGGGCTTACGTGGGAACACGGCTCATCGCGGCGAGCGGTCGTCTCGGCGTACCGGTGACGCGTCGAGAGCGGGCGACGGTCGTCGCCACCGGCGCACTCATTCCATTCTGGATTGTCGCACTGGGGTGGCTCTTCTGGGCGAACCCTCTGGTCGTGGAACCGTCGATCGTCGAGTACGGGCTGCGCGAGAGCGTCGAACCGTGGGCTGGGCCGCTGCTGGTGGGCGGCCTCGCCGTCGGCGTCGTCGCCCCGATACTCGCGCTGTTCGGTTGGCGCGAGCGCGATCGATCCGACCGACGCACAACGCGGTAACGCGGCCTCGCGCTCGACGCTTCAGCCCACGTGTCGCGCGATGGCGGCGGCCATCGTGGCCACCGAGTCCGGCGCGTGCCCGTAGAACAGGGACGGCTCGGTGAGTTCCAGTTCCATGAGCCGCAGGGTGTCGCCGTCGCGGATCAGGTCGACGCGGGCGTACAGCGGCGCACCGTCACCGGGGACGGCCGCGAGTACGGCCTCGGCCATCGCGAGCTGGTCCTCGTCGGGTGCGGCGGTGGTGATGCGTTCGCCCTTGTACAGGTCCAGGTTGGGAATGTGCGGGCCGTCGAGCATCGCGGCCTTCGTGATGGCGTGCGAGTAGACGCCGTCGATGTAGATCAACGCGGTCTCACCGTGTTTATCCACATCGAACATGTACGGCTGGGCCATGACGACGAGGTCCTCCGCGAGGAGACGGGTCACGTGCTCGATCGCGAGGGCGTGTTCGGCGGGGCTGGCGAGGTCGTAGCGTCCGGCGTCGCGGCTGCCCGCGCCGACGGCGGGTTTGAGCACCCACACGCCTTCGCGGGGCAGCACCGGTTCGGCGCCGGGTTCGAACCAGGTGGTGTCGACGGTGGTGATCCCGGCAGCTGCGAGTTCGCGCAGATATCGCTTGTCGGTGTTCCATTCGACGGTGGCGGCGTCGTTGACGAGGCGGGGAACGGTGCGCGCCCAGTCGACGAACGCGGCCCGGTCGCGGTGGTAGTCCCAGGGACAGCGCAGCACGGCGAGGTCGAAGGAGTCCCACGCCACCGAGGGATCGGTCCAGATCGCCGGAACGGCGGCGATGCCAAGGTCCCGCAGCGGCGCGACGATGCGGGCCTCGTCCGGGTCGAGGTCCGGCAGTTCGGCGCAGGTGACGATGGCGACGGTCGGCATGCCGCCGAAGCTACCGTGCCGACCGTCCGCCGCGCGAGGACCTGTCGGCTACGTCACCAAGGAAGGCGATTGTGGACTATCGGTCAGACGAGGAAGGTGTCGATGGCGAGCGCCACGAACACGAGGGTGATGTAGCTGGTCGACCAGTGGAACAGCCGCATCGGCTTGAGATCCTCGCCCCGGCGGGCCCGGCCGTACAGGCGGTGCGCCTCGAGGCAGAACATGAGCCCGCAGGCGATCGCGACGACGCCGTACAGCGGCGTGGTGGCCATCGGCCACAGGGCGACCGACGCGGCGACCATCAGCCAGGACCAGATGACGGATTCGAGGCCGACCCGGGACGCGGAGGCGACGACGGGCAGCATCGGGATGCCGGCGGCGGCGTAGTCGTCCTTGTACTTGATGGCGAGCGCGAAGAAGTGCGGCGGCTGCCAGAAGAAGACGATCGCGAAGAGGATCCACGCCTCCCAGGAGAGCCCGCCGGTGACGGCGGCCCAGCCGATGAGGACGGGCGCGGCTCCGCAGACGCCGCCCCAGACGGTGTTCGCGGCGGTGGTGCGCTTCAACCACATCGTGTAGACGATGTCGTAGTAGGCGATCGCGGCGAGGGTGAGCAGCGCGGCGAGGGTGTTGGTGGTGATCCAAATGATCGCCACGGAGGCGGCGCCGAGGATCAGCCCGAAGACGAGCGCGTTGCTCGCCGAGACGGTGTGCTGCGGGATGGGGCGCCGCGAGGTGCGTCGCATCAGCGGGTCGATGTCGCGGTCGAGGTAGCAGTTGATGGCGTTGGCCGCTCCGGCGGCGAACGCTCCGCCGACGACGACGGTGAGGACCGTCAGGAACGGCGGCAGACCATTGTGGGCGACGCGGGCGGCCAGCAGCATCGCGGGGATCGTCGTGATGAGGAGCAACTCGACGATGCGCGGTTTGGTCAAGGCGACGTAGGCCTTGAGGACGGCCGCGGCGCCCGGGGGCGGCGGCGTGCTCGGCGGGGTGGCACCGCCGTCGGTGCGAATGATCAGCGGTCGGACCGGGTGTGGGGCGGCTTCGGTTGTCGCCGTCGCTGCGGTGGCCGCCATCGAATTTCTACGCATCGTGGAAGAGCGTATTCGGCCCTGCGGCGGTGGTGGCGCCGGGGGCGGCCCGGTGTCGCGCCTCACTTTGACTCAGCCGACAGCGAACGACGGCACGCGCTACGTGAGGATTGCCATAACGGTAGGTATCGTCGTGCCTGTCGCCGTATTTCTACGCCCGAGGAGGCACAAGGTGGCCACAGCTTCGCTGGAATGGTCAACTCTCGATCAGCGTGCGGTGGACACCGCGCGGGTCTTGGCGGTCGACGCCGTCGAGCGGGCCGGCAACGGCCACCCGGGAACGGCCATGAGCCTCGCCCCGGCCGCCTATCTGTTGTTCCAGAAGGTGATGCGCCACGACCCGACCGACCCGACCTGGGCCGGACGCGACCGGTTCGTGCTCTCTTGTGGGCACTCGAGCCTGACGCTGTACACCCAGCTGTACCTGGCCGGCTTCGGCCTGGAGCTGCCGGACCTGGAGGCGTTGCGCCAGTGGGGTTCGGCGACTCCGGGGCACCCGGAGCACGGGCACACCGCCGGGGTGGAGACGACGACCGGACCGCTCGGGCAGGGCATCGCCAACGCCGTGGGCATGGCGATGGCGGCGAGACGGGAGCGCGGCCTGTTCGATCCCGAGACCGCGGACGGCGAGTCGCCGTTCGACCATTTCGTGTACGCGATCTGCTCGGACGGGGACATCGAGGAGGGCATCAGCCACGAGGCGAGCGCCCTGGCCGGACATCAGCAACTGGGAAATCTCGTCGTCATCTACGACGACAACCAGATCTCCATTGAGGACGACACGCGGGTCGCGCTCGCGGAGGACGTGGAGGCGCGGTACGCCGCGTACGGCTGGCACACGATCACGGTGGACTGGCGCGGGGACGGTTCCTCGTACGAGGAGGACATCGAGGCGCTGTACGCCGCGATCGAGGCCGCCAAGGCCGAGCGTGGTCGTCCGTCGTTCATCTCGCTCAAGACGATCATCGGCTGGCCCGCGCCGACGAAGCAGAACACGGGCGGCATTCACGGGTCGAAGCTCGGAGCCGAGGAGGCGGCGGCGACGAAGCAGGCGCTCGGGTTCGACCCGAACACCTCCTTCGCGGTCGACGCCGAGGTGCTGGAGCACACGCGTTCCCTCGCGAAGCGGTCCGTCGCGGCCCGGGTGGAGTGGGAGGAGGCCTTCGATCGATGGGCCGCCGGAAACGCACGGGGCATGGCGTTGTTCGAGCGTCTGAGCCAGCGGGAACTGCCGCCGGGTTGGACCGACGCGCTGCCGACGTTCGACGCCGACGCGTCCGGCGTGGCCACCCGCGTGGCGTCCGGGAAGGTCCTGTCGGCTCTGGCGGACGTCCTGCCGGAACTGTGGGGCGGTTCGGCGGACCTCGCGGGCAGCAACAACACGACGATGGACGGTCAGCCGTCGTTCCTGCCGTCGGAGCACGCGACGAAGAAGTTCCCCGGACACCCGTTCGGTCGCACGCTCCACTTCGGCATTCGCGAGCACGCGATGGGCGCGATCTGCAACGGAATCGCGCTGCACGGCGGAACCCGCCCATACGGCGGGACGTTCCTCGTGTTCAGCGACTACATGCGCCCGGCGGTGCGGTTGGCGGCTCTGATGGGGCTGCCGGTCACCTTCGTGTGGACGCACGACTCGATCGGCCTGGGCGAGGACGGCCCCACCCATCAGCCGATCGAACACCTGGCGGCGCTGCGCGCGATTCCGGGACTGGACGTCGTCCGGCCCGCCGACGCGAACGAGACGGTGTGGGCGTGGCGCGGCGCGCTCGAGCACACCGACCGCCCGACCGGGCTGGCTCTGACGCGCCAGAACGTGCCCACGATCGACCGGGAACGCCACGGTGACGCCGCGGGAACCCTCAACGGCGCCTACGTCCTGTCGGACTCCGACGGGGCGCCGGACGTCGTGCTGCTCGCGTCGGGCAGCGAGGTCAGCCTCGCGATGGAGGCACAGGAGCGGTTGCGCGGCGAGGGCGTCGCCGCCCGCGTGGTCTCGGTGCCGTGCATGGAATGGTTCGACGCGCAGAGCAAGACCTATCAGGACAGTGTGCTGCCGCCGTCGGTACGCGCGCGAGTGAGCGTCGAGGCCGGCATCACGATGCCGTGGCGTCGTCTCGTCGGTGACGCGGGCGAATGCGTTGGTATCGAACACTTCGGGGCGAGCGCGCCGTACGAGCGCCTGTTCGCCGAGTTCGGCATCACCACCGACGCGGTGGTCGCCGCCGCGAAGCGGTCCATCGAGAACGCTCGGGCATAACGGTTCGACGCGATGTGTTCGACCGGGCGGAGGGTTCGCCNGGTCGAACCCGACATGGTGGCGCCCGCGCCACCTCCGATACACAAGGGAGCGACGCGTACATGACTCAGGATCGACTCGCCGAACTGTCCGAGGCCGGGGTGGCGGTATGGCTCGACGACATCTCACGGCGCCGACTGACGACCGGGAATCTCGCCGAACTGCGCGATGACCGGCACGTCGTCGGGGTGACGAGCAACCCGACCATCTTCGCCTCGGCGCTGGCCTCGGGTGACGACTACGCCGACCAGCTGTCGGACCTGGCGCTGCGCGGTGTCGCGGTCGACGAGGCCGCCCGCGCGATCACGACGTTCGACGTCCGGTGGGCGTGCGACCAGTTGCGCGAGGTCTGGGACAAGACCGCCGGCGTGGACGGCCGCGTGTCCATCGAGGTCGACCCGCGGTTGGCGCACGACACCGCGCGCACCGTCGCGGAGGCCAGGGCCCTGTGGTGGCAGGTGGACCGACCGAACCTGTTCATCAAGATCCCCGCCACGGCCGAGGGGCTCCCGGCGATCGCCGAGGTGCTCGCCGAGGGCATCAGCGTCAACGTGACCCTGATCTTCGGCCTCGGCCGTTACCGCGAGGTGATGGAGGCGTTCCTCGACGGCATGGAACGCGCCCGCGCCAACGGGCACGACCTGAGCAGACTGACGTCCGTCGCGTCCTTCTTCATTTCCCGTGTGGACAGTGAGATCGACAAGCGGCTGGACGCGATCGGCACCCCCGACGCCCTCGAACTGCGCGGGAAGGCCGCCGTCGCGAACGCCCGTCTGGCCCACCAGGCGTACCTGGAGGTGTTCTCGACGCCGCGGTGGAAGAGCCTCGCCGACGACGGGGCCACCCCGCAGCGTCCTTTGTGGGCTTCGACCTCCTCGAAGAACCCGGACTACCGCGACGTCATGTACGTCGAGGAGCTCATCGCGCCCGGAACCGTCAACACGATGCCGCAGGCCACCCTCGACGCGTTCGCCGATCACGGGGAGACGGTCGCCGACAGCATCACCGGCGCCCACGCGGACGCCGCGTCCGTTCTCGAACGACTCTCCGCCCTCGGTGTCGACTACGACGACGTCGTCTCCACTCTCGAGCGCGAAGGCGTCGAGAAGTTCATCGTCAGCTGGGAACAGTTCCTCGACAGTGTCCGCGACGCGCTCGCGGCGACCGAAGCCTGAATGTAGGGAAACCCCGATGACCCGTATGGACGCCGCCGGAGGGCTGGCGGCAACGACCACACTCGACGTCACGACCGCCATCGACATGCTGTGGGACCTGGACGCGCCTCGGCGACTCGCCGCCGCCGACGCGACCCTGTGGGGCGCCGACGCCACCGACCTCGCCCGCACCCGACTGGGTTGGATCACCACCCACACGACCAGCCGCGAGTTCCTCCCGAAGATCGCTCAGATCCGGGAATCCATGCGGGACAAGGGTCTCCGCAACGTCATCCTCGCGGGAATGGGCGGGTCCTCGCTCGCGCCCGAGGTGATCGGCAAGACCCTCGACCTCCCATTGCACATCGTGGACACGACCGACCCGGTCGCGGTGGCCGGAGCGCTGTCCAGCGACCTCGACTCGACCGTGGTCGTCGTGTCCAGCAAGTCCGGCTCCACCATCGAGACGGAGAGCCTGCGACGCGCCTTCGTCCAGGCGTTCACCGACGCCGGAGTCAAGAACGTCGGCGACCACTTCGTGATAGTCACGGACCCGGGTTCGCCCCTGGAACAACTCGGCAAGGCGATGTCGGCGACGGTCATCCCCGCCGACCCGAACGTCGGCGGACGCTACTCGGCTCTGACCGCGTTCGGCCTCGTACCGGCCGCGCTCGCGGGCGCCGACATCGCCGAGCTCCTCGACGAGGCGGACGACTTCGCCGCCACCATCGGGAACGAACCCGGAGACAACCCGGCCCTCCTGCTGGCCGCCGCGCTCACGACCGGGGACACCCTCTCGATCGGCGGCGACGGCTCCGGCATCGTCGGCCTCGGCGACTGGATCGAACAGCTCGTCGCCGAGTCGACCGGTAAGAACGGCACCGGAATCCTGCCCGTCGTCATCGAGACCAGCGACGCGTTCGGCCACACCACCCCGGGCGCGATCGACGCGGTCGTCGGTGGTTCCGGAATGCCCGGCCGGCTCGGCTCGATCGCCACGACACCGCCCCAGCTGACCGTCAACGGGCCGCTCGGCGCGCAGTTCCTCTGCTGGGAGGTCGCCGTGGCGCTCGCGTCGATCCCCTTGGGCGTCAACCCGTTCGACCAGCCGAACGTCGCCGAGAGCAAGGACAACACCGCGACGATCCTCGCCGACGGCGCACCGGACGAGGAACCGTCCTTCGTCGACGGACCCATCACCGGCTACGGTGAGGCCGACACCCTCACCGACGCGCTGCGCGGGCTGCTCGACACCGCCACCGCCACCGACGGCGGCTACGTCGCCGTCATGGCCTACCTCGACCCGCACTCCGACGGCGCCGTCGCCGACGTGCGCCGCGCCCTCGCCGACATCGCGAACGTCCCGGTCACCTTCGGCTGGGGGCCACGCTTCCTCCACTCGACCGGACAATTCCACAAGGGAGGACGACCGACCGGCGCGTTCCTCCAGATCACCGGCCACACCGACCGCAACTGCGAAGTCCCGGGCCGCCCCTACGGCTTCGCCGAACTCGAAGCCGCCCAGGCCGCCGGCGACCGCGACGCGCTCCGCCGACGCGGGCGCCCCCTCGTCCGACTACACCTCACCGAGCGCAGCGATGGCGCCGCCGCGCTCCTCGCCGCGATCAAGGAGATGGCGCGCCCGTGACGACCACCCTGAACCCACTGCGCGACCCGCACGACCGCCGCCTGCCGAGCATCCCCGAGCCGTGCGCCCTCGTCATCTTCGGCGTCACGGGCGACCTCGCCCGCAAGAAACTCATCCCGGCGCTGTACGACCTCGCCAACCGGGGTCTCCTGCCGGCCGCGTTCGTCATCGTCGGCTTCGCCCGCCGTGACTGGGATTCCGGTGAGTTCGAGGAACTCGCCAAGGAAGCCGCCCGACGCGGCGCCCGGACGCCGTGGCGCGACAGCGTGTGGAGCCGCCTGGCCGGAACGTTCAAGTTCGTGCCCGGCTCCTTCGACGACGACGAGGCCTTCGACACGCTCAACTCCACATTGGAGGAACTCAAGAGCTCGCACGCCATCGGTGGAAACGCCGCGTTCTACTTCTCCATCCCCCCGACGGCGTTCCCGACCGTCCTGCGACAACTCGACCGGACCGGAGCGGCCGACAACAGCAAGAGCGGCGGCTGGCGTCGCGTCGTCGTCGAGAAGCCGTTCGGCAACGACCTCACCTCGGCGCGCGAACTCGACGACCTCGTCGACGACGTGTTCACCGCGGAGGACGTCTTCCGCATCGACCACTACCTCGGCAAGGAGACGGTCCAGAACATCCTGGCGCTGCGCTTCGCCAACGCCCTGTTCGAACCGGTCTGGAACTCGCACTACGTCGACTCCGTCCAGATCACCATGGCCGAGGACGTCGGCATCGGCTCCCGCGCGGGCTTCTACGACTCGGCCGGGGCCGCCCGCGACGTCCTCCAGAACCACCTGCTGCAACTCCTCGCGCTCACCGCCATGGAGGAACCCGTCGGCTACGCCGCCGAGGAGATCCGCACCGAGAAGCTCAAGGTCCTGCGCGCGATCACCATTCCCGACGACCTCGCCACCTACGCCGTACGCGGCCAGTACGGCCCCGGCTGGGTCGCCGGCACCGAGGTCGGCGGCTACCTCGACGAGAACGACATCCCCGCCGACTCCGCCACCGAGACCTACGTGGCGGTGAAACTCGGCATCCAGAATCGACGCTGGGCCGGCGTCCCGTTCTACCTCCGCACCGGCAAACGACTCCCCCGCCGCGTCACCGAGATCGCCGTCGTCTTCAAACGCGCCCCCCACCTGCCGTTCAGCGACTATGACACCGAGACCCTCGGCCAGAACCAGCTCGTCATCCGGGTCCAACCCGACGAGGGCGTCACCGTCAAGTTCGGGTCCAAAGTCCCCGGAACCGGCATGGAACTGCGCGACATCTCCATGGACTTCCACTACGGCGAGGCCTTCACCGAGTCCAGCCCCGAAGCCTACGAGCGGCTCATCCGCGACGTCCTCCTCGGCGACAAAATGTTGTTCCCCGACGCCGCCGAGGTCGAGGCGAGCTGGGCCGTCATCGACCCGCTGCACGAGTACTGGCAGGACCACAAACCGCACACCTACCCCGCGGGAACCTGGGGACCGGTCGCCGCCGATCAGATGCTCGCCGCCGACGACCGCGCTTGGCGCCGCGCCTAAACACCACCATCCACCCGCCTCAGCAGGGGAAAGAGACACCGTGATAGCGCTCTGGGACACCACCGCCACCGAGGTCGTCGACGCGCTCGCCGCCGAACGACACTCGGCGGGAGGCACGAGCGGCCTCGCCCTCAACCTCGTCGTCATCGTCGACGAACAAGGCGAACGCGACGCGGAGGTCGCCCTCACCCACGCCGCCCAGCAGCACCCGTGCCGACTGCTCATCGTCGTCCGCCGCGACGGGCACGGCGACACGGCACGCCTCGACGCCGAGATCGTCGTCGGCGGTCGCCTCGGACCGTGTGAGGCCGTCGTGATGCGCATGTACGGCCCGCTCGCCGATCACTCCGAGTCGGTCATCATGCCGCTGTTGGCATCCGACGTCCCCGTCGTCACGTGCTGGTTCGTTCCTCCGCCGCCGTGCGCGGCGGAGGACCCGCTCGGCGCGTTCGCCGATCGGCGCATCACCTACAGCGCGCATGCCGACCAGCCGGTGGCCGCCCTGCGCGTCCGCGCCGAGGACTACAACCCCGGCGACACCGACCTCTCCTGGACCCGGATCACCTACTGGCGGACGCTCATCGCCAGTGCCTTCGACACCGCGACGGCGCCCGCCGAGTCGGTCACCATCCACGGTTCCGCCTCCGACCCGAGCGTCGCGCTGATGGCGGGCTGGTTCGGCACCCGTCTCGGCCTGACGCCGACCATTCGCGACGCCGAGGTCGTCCGCGACAGCCCGCACCTGCCCGCGATCAAGGCGGTGTCGTTCCAGCTCGAAGGCGGCGACGAGATCGCCGTCACCCGCGACGAGGACGGCCGGACCCTGTTGCGTCGCACCGGTTTCCCCGACCGTATCCAGACGATCAAGGGTCGGATGCTCGGTGAGCTCCTCGCCGAGGAACTGCGCCACCTCGACCCCGACCAGTCCTATGAGGCGGCCCTGCGGGAATGCACCCGGCCCGGTGGCCTGTGCCAAGCGGAGGAGACCGCGTGACCGCCGCCAGTGTCGTCGTTCACCCGAACGCCGACGTCCTCGCGCAATCCGTGGCGGCGCGACTGGCGACGTCCATCATCGACGCCCAGGCGGCGCGAGGCGAGGCGTCCATCGTGCTCACCGGCGGGCGCATCGCCAAGGCTGTCTACACCGCCCTCGGCGCCAGCCCCATCCGCGACGCCATCGACTGGGGCCGCGTCGACTTCTGGTGGGGTGACGAACGGTTCCTGCCGTCGGGTGATCCCGAACGCAACGAGACCCAGGCCCGCGATAGCCTCCTCGACACGCTGCCCGTCGACCCGGCTCGGGTGCACGCGATGCCCGCGCCCGACGGGCCCGACGGCGACGACCCGGAGGCCGCGGCCGCGCGCTACGCCGCCGAGCTCGCGACGGCGGCGGGGCCGGGCAGCCGCACCATGCCGCACCTGGACGTCGTCATGCTCGGGATCGGCGAGGACGCCCATGTCGCGTCCGTGTTCCCCGGTCACCCGGCCGTCTACGAGTCCCGTGACGTCGTCGCCGTCCGTGGAGCGCCGAAGCCCCCGTCGACCAGGATCACCCTGACCTTCGGTGGCATCAACACCGCCGACGAGGTGTGGCTCATCGCCGCCGGGGGCGGCAAGGCCGACGCGGTCGCGTTGGCGTTGTCCGGGTCGGGGCCGACGCAGACACCGGCCGCCGGTGTCGCGGGTGTGGCGCACACCCGCTGGCTGCTGGATCGCAGTGCGGCGGTGGCGCTGCCGGCGCGGTTCCGCAGCCCTCGCCGTTAGACGACGACCGGAAGTCCACTATGAACACAGCGTTCCTCGCTGCTTCGGGTTGAGGCCACGCGGAACGCGGTGAGTCGCGCCGCGCCGCGTGCGCCTTTACCTCGCCGCCGATATATAGCTAGATCGTTCCATGGCAACGAGGGCCTCGAGAAACGCAGTGGCGGATGGCGACGGGAGACCGCATCATTGCCGGGGCCGCCCGCACCATCGCGGGCGTCGATCATCGAGACAAAGGACGTTTCATGCAGTACCGCCTCATCGAAACCCCGCACCGGACGGTCGTCGTCGACGGTCCGGGGTCGGCCATCGGCAGCGACCGCGACGCGAGCGACCTGGTCTCGGCCGCCCTCAGCGATGACGCCGAAGCGGTCGCGGTGACGGTGGAACGGCTCGACAGGGCCTTCTTCGACTTGTCGACGGGCATCGCCGGAACCCTGGCGCAGAAGTGCGTCCAGTACCGGCTCTTCTTCGCCGTCATCGGCGATGTCTCGAAGTACGAGGAGGAGAGCGACTCCTTCGCGGGCCTCGTCCTCGAAGCCCGGCGTGGTCGCGGCCAACTCGCGTTCGTCGCGGACCTCGACGAACTGTGGAGCCGCCTCGCCACGATGCGGCGCTGATCGATCGTGTGCCGCGCGGCGCGCCTCAGCGGCCGTCGCGCGNCACCCCGGTCCTACGACCGTTGAGCCGGAACAGTTCGGTCAGCCCGCCGCGCAGCTGACGCCGTGCGATGGTCGAATCGGCTCCGTCGAGAGAATACGGTCGGCCGTCCGAGTACGCCCGCACCACGAGCGCGATCGCCTCCCCCACCATCCCGATCCCGATGGACAGGGCGATGGGCCGCGCCGCCTCTGTCATGCCGCCCCAGCTCGCGAGCAGGGAGAATCCGCCGCTGACGGCGAGGGTCAGGAACCACGTCAGGAACGTGACCCCCGTGTAGCGCTGCCAGAGGACGCCATCGCGGATGGCGAGCCGGATCGTCGCGCCGCGAAGGAAACCGCAGGCGAGTCCGACTAGGACGGTTCCGGCGAGCCAGAGGCCGTCGTGGACTCGGACTCCGCCCTCACCCGCGATCTCGTGGACACCCACGCCGGTGAGGATCAGCGGCGCGACCAAGAGATCGCGAGCGTTGAGCGGCTCCCCGATCGACCGCTTGGCGATCACGAAGATCACCGCGATGACGAGGAGAACGATTGTCAAGGGGCTCATGGGGCCAGGCTCTCCGTCCGATTTTATTTAGCACGTGTATGTCAAATAATTTAACACGCGGATGCTATAACATCGTCTTGTGCCTAAAATCGTCGATCCCGAACGCCGCCGCAAGGACATCACCGACGCGGTCTTTCGGGTCATCGAACGTGACGGCCTGGATTCCGCGTCACTCCGCAACATCGCGAACGAGGCGGAACTGGCGATCGGCTCGGTCCGCCACTACTTCGCCGACCACGACGCGGTCATGGCCTTCGCGCTCCGCGAACTGACCGAGCAGACAGGACGGCGAATCCAGAATCACGTGGGGCGGCTACTCGCCCCGTCCGACGACGAGGACCGCCGCGAAGCCGTCGTCAACGCACTGGCGGAGTTCCTCCCCCTCGACGACGAACGGCGCCTGGAGGTGATCGTGTGGCTCGAGTTCGTCACCGCCGCGCGGACCCGGCCGCGACTGTCGGACGACGCCCGCCGCATTCACGACGGAATGCGCGTGATCCTGCGGCGGTTCCTGTCTCGTGCCAAGGAGAACGGCAGGTTGAGGACGTCCCGCGACGTCGACGTCGAGACTGAACGGCTCGCCGCCGTCCTGGACGGCCTGGCGATGTCCATGGTGCTCCGCCCCGACCGGCTCGACGGGGAGGCCGCGCTCGCGGCACTCAGAAGCCACGTCGACGGTCTCATCGACGGCGGGGACGGACGTTTACGAGGGCGCCTCGCCTCGGCGAGCCCTGAGCGCCGCGAGCGCCTCGGCGAGAAGCTGCTCGCCCTCCTCCGCGGAGCGGCGTTCCATCACGTAGGCCACGTGGGTCTTGTAAGGCCGCTGTACGGGCGGTTCCGGGGGTGCGTCACGGTCGGTGCCGGCGGGCAGGCCGCACCGGCGACACTCCCAGGTCTCGGGGATCTGCGCACGCACCGAAAAGGACGGACGGGTCTGGTGTCCGTTGACACACCAGTAATCTACGAACTGACGCGGCGCGGGCTCGCCGCGCTCGGGCACACTCGGCGAGCCGCCGCCGACACGGGTACCACGGATCGCGTTTCCACTGACCATCGTTTGACTCGCTCCTTCACAGGGGGGCGCTGTGTTGGGCTAGGCGTCACCCGGAGCCAGTGTGGCTTCGAGCGGCGGTCGTTTCGGGGGAAACGTCCGACTGCCTGAGTCTATGGCTCGCGACCGGCAATGGGAAGGGCGTGGCACCGAAATCTTGCGGAATCGTAGGAACCGCTGAGCTGCCGATACACGACGGCACCGGCGTGCCAGAGGGCAGCGCCGGTGTGCGTTACGAGCGAGGTCAGGCGGTCATGATGGTGCGCAGCAGCACACCGAACGCGATGATCCCGGCGAGCCAGAAAACGCCGACGACGACCGTGATCCGGTCGAGGTTCTTCTCAGCGACGGACGAGCCGGAGAGGTTGGAGCTGACACCGCCACCGAACATGCTCGACAGGCCGCCACCCTTACCGCGGTGCAGCAGGACGAGCAGAACCAGCGCCGCACTCGTCAACACGAGCGCCGCGACGACGACGTACAAGATCACCTGCATCATTGTGGTTCGTGGGGTCCTCTCACGATTGGCGATTCACCTGGCCATAACGGCTATGGGGCACTACTGACCCGGGGGTCGGCAGAAGCATACATGAGCTGTCACACCTAACCGGCCACGCCCAGCGAGGCGATGTCGACGGCACCGTGTTGGAGATTGAGGACGGCCCCTCGGACGTTCTTCCCGCACAGCGACAACACCTTTGTGTGGCTGATCGGGACCGTCACGGCCTCCTCGGCGATGCGCTTGTCGACGGCGCCCCAGAGCTCGTAGGCCTCATCGGTGTTGCCCGCCGCGTTGGCGGCGTCGATCAACTCGTTGATGTCGGCGTCGTCCAGGCGGGCGTAGTTCGTGTTCGCCTTGTTGATGATCGAATCGCCGTGGTACATCGCGGGAAGCGTCCCCGAACCGCCCGGCCAGTCGGCGATCCACCCGGCCAGGGTCAGGTCGCCCTGCTTGTCCAGGTCGTCGACGACCCCGAAGAACTGGTCGGGGGCGATCAGGTTCAGCTCGATGGTGATGCCGAGACGGGCGTAGGTGGCCTGAATCGACTCGGCGAGACGCTTGCCCGTCGGGGTGTCGGTGCCGTCGAGTGAAAGCTTCTTGGGACAGTCACCGGCGTCGGCGAGGAGCTGCTGAGCGCGTTCCAGATCCCCGTCGGGATTGTCCGAGAGGCCGAAGACGTCGAAGTCGGCGTGGCCCGGGTCGCCGGGCGGTAGGACCGTGGTGGCGTACTCGCCGAAGATCTGCCCGCCCAGTACGTCCAGGAACTTGCGCTTGTTGAAGCCGATGACGAGCGCCTTGCGGCATTCGATGTCGGGCACCGATTCGGTGTTGATCGCGAGGTAGCGGATCGCGGACGTCGGGCCGGTCACCGTCTGCGCCATCAGCTCATCGTCGTTGACGACCTGCTGCACGTAGTTGGCGGGCACGTTCTGGTACATGACGGCGTTGGCGTAGTCGGGGTTGTCGTTGACGATCTGCTGCGCCGCGTACTCCCTGGCCACACCGAAGAGGTACTTGACGGCGTCGGGGCGCGCCTCCCTGACGGGGTCGGTCTCGGAGTCCCAGTGCTCGTTGCGCTCGAACAGGGCGTGACCCTGCCCGCCGTCCGTCGCCGGTTCGTACTCGGTGAGCTTGTACGGGCCCGTCGCCACCGGGTCCAGACCGTAGTCGCCCCAGGTGTCGGCGTCCGCGGGCACGGGCGAGAACGCGGGCATCGCCGCCGCCGCGGGGAAGTTGCTCGCGGGAGTCTTCAGCGTGAAGCGGATCGTGTGGTCGTCGTCGCAGACGACGCCACGGTCCTCGGTCAGGTCGCCGTCGGTCCGGGGGCCCTTGTAGTCGTCGGGAATGTCGAGCCACGCGGGAATGTAGGGCGGCCCGCCGTCGACCTGGGCTTTCTTGCCGTGGCGGATGTCGTAACTGCGCAGCACGCCATAGCGAACGTCGGCACAGGTGACTTCCTCGCCGGTCTCCCACTTGACGTCGTCGCGCAGCGTGAACACCCACTCCGTGAAGTCCTCATTGGGTGTTCCGACGTCCGTGGCCAAGTCCCCCACCAACTCCGGCTCCGTGCCATCCGACGGAACGGTGAAGGTGGTCAATGTCCGCGTAATCAACTGCGATACATTGAACAAGTCGGCGATGAACATCCCCTGCGGGTCAAGGGACTCAAAGCCCTCGCTTTCCGTCACGACCGTGACAGTTCCCCCCGTCACGGGCTCGTCGGCGACGTTGGCCACGGCCGGCGGCTCGTCCGTACAGGCTGCCAACAGGCCTGAGACCAGTGCCGCCGACACCAGCGCGCCGACCGCGCGCAACGAGGTTCGTGTGTTCGGAGAACCAGACATCGTGCCACTCCTGAAGGGGTGCAAGTCAAGACGGTTTACCGCAGCGCCCGCCACCGGTGGACACACTCTAATTCGGTTCGGTCATGAGGACAGCACCGGGCCGGTAAAGATAACGGAACGGATACCGGTCACACCCATCACGGGGCGAACCGACATCCGTTCCGATGAATACCTTTGATCGCGTTGACCTGCGTCAACTCGCGACGGTGTGCTCCGGGAACCGGCAGATCGACACGAACTCCTCCGCGTCGATGCTCGCGCCGCCGACCAGCGCCCCGTCCACATCAGCCTTCGCCATGATGGACGCGACGTTCGCGGACTTCACCGAGCCTCCGTAGAGGATGCGGATGCTCTGCGCCACTTCGCCGTAACGCTCGGACAGCAACGTCCGCAGCGCGCCGGCGACCTCCTGGGCGTCCTCCGGCGTCGCCGTCTTGCCCGTCCCGATCGCCCAGACCGGCTCGTAGGCGACGACGACCTTGCCGACCTCCTCGGCGTTGAGCCGGTCGAGCCCGGCCAGCAGCTGGGCGCTCACGTGCGCGACCTGGTCGCCCGCGTTGCGAATGTCGAGCCCCTCACCGACGCACAGGATCGGGGAGATGCCGACCGACAGCGCCGCCCGCACCTTGCCCGCGATGAGTTCGTCGTCCTCGTGGTGGTACTGCCGCCGCTCCGAGTGGCCGATGACCACATAGGAGCACCCGAGCTTCGCGAGCATCGACCCGGAGATCTCACCGGTGTACGCGCCGTTCGGGTGTGTCGACAGGTCCTGGGCTCCATAACCGAGCAGCAGCTTGTCGGCGTCGATCACCGTCTGCACGCTGCGAATGTCCACGTAGGGCGGCAGAACGACCACTTCCACGTCCGACAGTTGCTTCTCGTCCAAGCTGAACGCCAGCTTCTGGACGAGGGCGATCGCCTCGAAGTGATTGAGGTTCATCTTCCAGTTGCCGGCGATCAACGGCCGACGGGTCACTGCGTTCACGCTCTACTCCCAACACACAACCACAACGAACGGGATTCCACGACGGCCACGGGCGGGGTGGGGCGCTCGGCCACACCGTAAGCCCACGGACATCGCGAGGTCTCGGCCAGCGGCCGATACGGACGAAAAGGACGATCCACGGGTACTACGACTCCAATATCGACAAGCCCGGGAGGGTCTTGCCCTCCAGGTATTCGAGGCTCGCGCCGCCACCCGTCGAGATGTGACTGAACCCGTCGACGTCGAGGCCGAGCGTGCGGACCGCGGCCGCCGAGTCACCGCCACCGACGACGCTGAACGCCGACGATTCGACGAGAGCGCGGGCGACGGTCTCCGTGCCGGACGCGAACGCGGGGAACTCGAACACGCCCATCGGACCGTTCCAGAACACCATCGCCGCGTCGGCGAGCTCGGACGCGAACAGGGCGGCCGTCTTCGGGCCGATGTCCAGGCCCATCCGGTCGGACGCGATCGCGTCGACGTCCACCGTCTCGGCGGTCGCGTCGGCCGCGAAACGATCCGCGGTCACCGTGTCGACCGGAAGCACCAGCCGGACGCCGCGCTCGGCGGCCTCCGCGAGAAGCCGACGACACGTGTCGATCTGGTCGGCCTCCAGCAACGAGGTGCCGGTCGGATGTCCTTGGGCGGCAAGGAAGGTGAACATCATGCCGCCGCCGATGAGCAGCCGATCGACCTTGTCGAGCAGGCTCTCGATGACGGCGAGCTTGTCCGAGACCTTCGCCCCGCCGAGCACGACCGCGTACGGACGCTGCGGGTCCTCGGTGAGTCGTTTGAGGACGGTGACCTCGGTCGTGACGAGATAGCCGGCGTAGTGCGGAAGCAGGGTCGCCACGTCATAGACGCTGGCGTGACGCCGATGGACGGCGCCGAAGGCGTCGTCCACGTAGACGTCCGCGAAGGCCGCGAGCTTCGCCGCGAAGGCCGCCCGAACGGCGTCGTCCTTCGAGGTCTCGCCCTCGTTGAACCGCAGGTTCTCCAACAGCACGACGCCGCCGCCGTCCAGTTCCTCGACGAGTGAGCGGGCACTGTCACCGACCGTGTCCGACGCGAAGGCCACGTCGGACTCCAGCAGCTCGGCTAGGCGCTTGGCCACCGGAGCGAGACTGAACCGCGCCTCGGGCGCCCCTTTCGGGCGACCGAGGTGGGCGCAGACGACAAGCCGGGCACCCGCGTCGCGCAGTCGCTTCAGCGTCGGCACGACACCGCGAATGCGGCCGTCGTCGGTAATGCGGGTGCCGTCCAACGGGACGTTGAGGTCGGCACGCACGAGTACGCGCCGACCTCCGACACCCTCCGACAGGAGTGCGTCGATCGTCTTCATCTAGATGTCACCGACGAGGCCGACGACGTCGATGAGGCGGTTGGAGTAGCCCCACTCGTTGTCGTACCAGCCGACGACCTTGACCTGGTCGCCGATGACCTTCGTCAGACCGGCGTCGAAGATGCACGACGCCGGGTCGGTCACGATGTCCGCCGACACGATCGGGTCCTCGGTGTAACGGAGGATGCCCGCGAGCTCGCCCTCGGCGGCCGCGCGGATGGCGGCGTTGACCTCGTCGACGGTCGTCTCGCGCGAGGCGGTGAACGTCAGGTCGGTGGCGGAACCGGTCGGGATCGGCACTCGCATGGCGAAACCGTCGAGCTTGCCCTTGAGCTCCGGCATGACCAGACCGATCGCCTTCGCGGCACCGGTCGATGTCGGAACGACGTTGGTCGCCGCCGCGCGGGCGCGACGCAGGTCGCTGTGCGGGCCGTCCTGGAGGTTCTGGTCCTGCGTGTAGGCGTGGATCGTCGTCATCAGGCCGCGCTCGATGCCGACGGTCTCGTGCAGGGCCTTCGCCATCGGCGCGAGGCAGTTGGTCGTGCACGACGCGTTCGAGATGACGGTGTGCTTGGCCGGGTCATAGGCGTCGTGGTTGACACCCATGACGATCGTGACGTCCTCGTTCTTGGCGGGCGCCGAGATGATGACCTTCTTCGCGCCGTTGTCGGCGTGAACGCGCGCCTTGTCGGCGTCGGTGAAGAAGCCGGTCGACTCGATGACGACGTCGGCTCCGACGTCGCCCCACGGCAGCTTCGCGGGGTCGCGCTCGGCGAAGGCCTTGATCGTGTTGCCGCCGACGGTGATCTCGCCGTCGGACGCCTTCACCTCGTAGGGAAGACGGCCAAGGATGCTGTCGTACTTGAGCAGGTGGGCGGTGGTGGCGGTGTCACCGAGGTCGTTGAAGGCGACCAGCTCGATGTCGGCGCCGGAGGCGAGGATGGCACGGTAGAAGTTGCGACCGATGCGGCCGAAGCCGTTGATTCCAACGCGGATGGTCACGCGATCCATCTCCTTCTGATGAAAAAGGACTGTCGAGTCGTACTGGCGACCGCGTCCTGTGGTGGATGCCCGTTGCTCGACATCCTCGCAGGCGGCAGTCGGCCCCTGCCGGCTTCGTCGCCGAGCACCCTCGACCCTACCGATGGCACGCGGGGCCAATACGGGAAGGCTGGCACTTTGCGACGGCCGGCACGGCGGGTCAGGACACGAGCATGTCCTCGGTCACAGCGGCCTCCACCGGAGGCAGCCCCTGCTTCTGCGCGTGCTTGTTGGCGAGGTTGATGAGTCGGCGAATCCGCCCCGCGATCGCGTCCTTCGTCAGCGGAGGTTCGGCGAGCGCGCCGAGCTCTTCGAGGGACGCCTGTCGGTTCGCCAGGCGCAGTCGCCCGGCCGCGGCGAGGTGGTCGGGAACGTTCTCACCCAGCAGGTCGAGCGCGCGGGTGACCTTCGCGGCGGCGGCGACGGCCGCGCGGGCGGAGCGTCGCAGGTTCGCGTCGTCGAAGTTGGCGAGGCGGTTGGCGGTGGCGCGGACCTCGCGGCGGACGCGACGCTCCTCCCAGGCCAGGACTCCGGTGTGGGCGCCGAGCCGGGTGAGCATCTCGCCGATGGCGTCGCCGTCGCGGATGACCACACGGTCCACGCCGCGAGCGTCGCGGGCCTTCGCGGTCACGCCGAGCCGACGGGCGGCACCGACGAGCGCGAGGGCGGCCTCAGGACCGGGACAGGTGATCTCCATCGACGATGATCGACCGGGTTCGGTGAGGGAGCCGTGCGCGAGGAACGCGCCGCGCCAGGCCGCCACCGCGCAGCACAGGTTCCCGGCGACGACGTGCGCGGGCAGTCCACGAACGGGGCGGCCTCGGGCGTCGAGCAGGCCCGTCTGCCGCGCGAGCGCCTCACCGTCGCTGATGACGCGGAGGACGTAGTGGGTTTGACGGCGCAGCCCCCCGGCCGTCAACACCTGCATCTCGCTCGTGTACCCGTAGGCGTCGATGATCGCCTGCCGCAGTCGACGCGCGGCACTGCCGGCGTCGAGCTCGGCCTCGACGACGAGTACACCCCCGACGAGGTGCAGTCCACCGGAGAACCGGAACAGCGAGCTCATTTCAGCGCGTCGACAGCACGGTTTCGTGTTGTCGGTTCGGCTCAATTCGTCCTTGACGGCTGCCGTCATCGCCATGCGCTTTTCCCCACCTCGGTTCGCTGTATGACTGATTCAAGGGCGACCGCCAGCGCGCCGTGGTCGTGTCGGGTCGGGCTCGCCGACTCCGCGACCGCCGCCAGCTCTAGACGTGCCCCCAACGATTGTGCCGCACGAGTGACCGGTTCGGGATCACCGGTTGCCTGGGTGTCGGCGATGACGACGTCGATCGTCAGCCCGGGGGCGTACGCGGCGAACGCGGCGAGGTGGCCGGCGAGGGACAGACCGGAGGTCTCGTTCTCGGCGGCGAGATTGAGCACGACGACGCGGCGGGCCGGGCTGGCGATGATCGCCTCGCGCAGTTCCGGCACGAGGAGGTGCGGGATGACGCTCGTGTACCAGGAGCCGGGGCCGAACACGAGCCAGTCCGCCTCGGCGATCGCGCCGAGCGCCTCGGGACAGGCGGAGGGGTGCGGTGGGAGAAGGCGGACCTGTTCGACGTTTCCCCTCGCGACGGCCACGTCGTGCTGGCCGCGGACGACGGTGGTGGCCGCTCCGTTGGTGATGTCGGCTTCGATGTCGAGGGGAACGGTCGCCATGGGGATGACGCGTCCGGTGGCGTCGAGCAGCGCGGCGGCGGCGTCGAGGGCGGCAACCGGGTCGCCGAGGGTCTCCATGAGGCCCGCCAGCATGAGGTTGCCGAGGGCGTGCCCGGCGAGTTCGTCGTCGCCTTCGAAGCGGTGGCCGAACATGTCGGCGAGGGCGTCCTCTCGCGGGGACAGCGCGAGGAGTGCCTTGCGGAGGTCGCCAGGCGGGATCAGGGGTCTGGTCGCGCGGAGACGCCCCGAGGAGCCGCCGTCGTCGGCGACGGTGACGACGGCGGTGATGTCGGCGTCAAGCCCGCGCAGGGCCCGCAAGGAGGCGGCGAGGCCCTTGCCGCCGCCGAACGCGACGACGCGGCTGTTCACTCCAGCCCCTTGTCTCGGTGGTGCGGATATGCCGACAGTCCTTCCTCTCGCAGGGTTGACGCCAGGGCCTCCGCTATCGCGACGCTGCGGTGCTTTCCACCGGTGCAGCCGACGGCGATGGTGACGTAGCGCTTGCCCTCGCGCTCGAAACCGGGCGCGGTGTGACCGATCAGCGTGGCGTAGTCGTCGATGAACTCACGCGCTCCGGGTTGGCCGAGCACATAGTCGGAGACGGGACCGTCGGTGCCGGTGAAGTCCCTCAGTTCGGGAATCCAATAGGGGTTCGGGAGGAAGCGGACGTCGACCACGAAGTCGGCGTCGAGCGGGATGCCGTACTTGAAGCCGAACGACAGGGTCGTGATGCGGATCTTGCGGGCGTCGGCGGGCGCGAACAGCTCCTCGACTCGGGCGCGAAGCTGGTTCTCGTTGAGGTGGGAGGTGTCGATGAGCGCGTCGGCGGCTTCGCGGGCGGCCGCCAGGAGCTTGCGTTCGGCGGAGATGCCGTCGAGGATTCGGCCCTCGCCTTGCAACGGGTGCGCGCGACGGACCTTCTCGTACCGACGCACGAGCACGTCGTCCTCCGCGTCGACGAACACGACGCGCGGACGGAAGCCGCGGGCCTTGAGTTCGGCGACGGCACCGGCGAGGTCGGCCGTGAAGGCGTGCGAACGGACGTCGAGGACCATGGCGGTGCGCCGGGTGGCGTCGCCGGACTCGAAGGCGAGTTCGGCCATCGGGAGCATCAGCGACTCGGGCAGGTTGTCGACCACGTAATAGCCGACGTTCTCCAGGGCTTTGGCGACGGTGCTGCGTCCGCCACCGGAGGCGCCGGTCACGATCACGAGGTCGAGCCGGGCGCGGGCGGAGTCCTCGGTTGAAGTAGAACGCAATGGCATCCGTCGAGTATGCCTGTCACCGGCCGGGTCACCGTCTCCGACAGGCGACCGGGGAGGAGCCCGGCCGCGCCCGCGGTGGCGGCCTGGTGAGTCCCGTGTGTCAGGACGTGGCCGCGACCATTTCGAGAGACATGGAACGCTATCGATCTCGCCGATACCAGGCGCGGGAACCGGCCGTCATCGTGAGACCGACGATGACGAGCGCCAGCACCGCGGCCGCCGCCCCGGTGCCGGATCCCCCTTTCAGCAGCGACATCGCGGACACGGCCATGACGACGCCCTGTGTCAGGAGGAGGGCGAGCCAGACGGGCTCGTCGCCGCGTCGCATCATGACGGCCAGCGCGGCGACGATGCCGCCGACAACGGACTCGACGAGAGCGTCGGCGGAACCATCCAACATGGATCGAATCGCCGGTATGAGGAGCAGCATCGACTCGGCGGCCACGAGGACCTCGAGAACCTTGACGATGCGCGGTTTACGGGGCTCGGCCGTCGTGGATCTCATGATCTGGTTCGCCTCTCAGATGGGAATGGGGGTGCTGTGGGTGGTGGGCGGGTGTCGCAGGTTCCATGCCGGTCCCGGCGTGAGGACACGACGACCTTGCCGCCGTCGGTCGCCGCGTCGGCGATCTCCTGACGCCCTCGTGTCGACTCAGCGGCACGTCCGCCGACGAGGTCGGCGTTCACCGCGCTGCGGTCCACCGCCGCGCGGACGGACTCAGGATGAGCGCGATGGTCGCGACGGCGATCGACAATCCGACCACGTCCATGCCCCAGGACTCCCGGTTGAGCGCGATCGCGGCGCAGGCCAGCCCGAACACGCACTCGGCGGCGACGACGAGTCGGCGCGCTCGCTCGCCCCGGCGCATCATCCCGACCACCATCACCGCCATGACGACCCCGAACAGCAGCACACCGGACGACGCCGCGCTGATCTCGGCACCGCGCCGCAGCTCCGCCATCACGAAGGAGACACCGACGGCCACGATGAGGCCCGCCTGAGCGGCCGCGAGGACCTGCGCGACGAGCATGGTGATCGGTTTGGAAACGGAGGTGGTGGACACGCGAAGACCTTTCATGGCAATGGTTCTGTGTCTCACCACTGTGGCATCCCCATGCCAGTCGACAGGGCGTCGCGAGCGCGCGACCCATGGGAGCGCGCGCCGACTCAGGCGAGTGCGTGGGCGACGAACGGTGATGTCCACTGTGAGGAGTAGATCGAACGGGCAACGCGCCGAGGAACTGGGCTCTCCCACGGCGGAACGCACAGCCACGGCGTCGACGTCCGCGACAGACGGTTCCTCGTCACGGTTCGGGCGTGTACCAGCGGCAGACCGTCGGCTTCAACGCGAGCGTGATGATCGCCGCTCCCAACGCGATGCCGACAACGTTACCGATGACGGCGACGTCGCCGTAGACCCCGGAACACACTCGAACGGCGACGAACAGAACCTCCAACGCGATGAGGCCCATCCACGCTCCGGTCCGATTACAGACCATGCCGATGACCAAGGACGCGACGATGAGGCTCAAGACGATGTCGATTGCCGCGGCGAGCTCACCGTCCTCGTTTCCATGTGTCGACGCGTTCACATACGTCGCCACACCCAGAACGAGCGTGGAAACGGCTTGCAGCCCGCCAAGGATTTGGGCGGCGAGAGCGGCCCGGGGTTTCCGAGCCTGACCAGAGGAAGACATGAGTCGTCCATTCTCTTTGGGAGGCGATGGTTCGGCGATACTCACGTCGGCGTGGGCTTCATCCAGTGCGGCACCGGTCGGCACGCCGTCAATGTCATCTGCGGTCGCGCTCGTACCAGTCTCGAACGTCGGGGTGCGCGAGGAAGAAGAGCACGATGGCGATGAGGAAGGTCGTGAAACACCCTGTCGGGCTTCCCCCGGTGTAGGCGAGTTCGAAGACCGCGATGGTGAGGACGAGCGCCTCCGCCGCTATCGCGAGGCTGCGCGCGGTGTTGTTGTTCCGAATGAGACCCACGACGAGCGCGGCGAACACCGCACCGCTGACGAGGTTGACGACGCTCATCCAGTAGCCGTCGGATCGATCAATGGACATGACGGGACCGAGCACTCCGACGAGTATCGACGCCCCGGCCTGCGCCGCGACCAGGGCGGTGGCGTGACTCGCCATCTTGGGTTTGGACTTCCGACTGCGCCGCGCGGACATCTACTCGCCTCCAAGGGATGGAGATTCACATCCTGCCATATGCCTATCACAATGCTCGATGATTTTCTGTGAGAGTCCTTCCGGTTCAACAACTCCCGCTGATCCACTATGTCCACACAATCGACACATCCACACGAGTCGAGCCGTGATCGCCAACGACCCCTCGGAAGTCGTACGAGACCAAAACAAAGCGGACAAACACCGGAACGCCGCGATGGCACTGCCTCTCGGCCGGACGAAGAGGCTCCCGAGTGCCGACGTTCGACGCCCCTGGCGTACGCGACGCGGGTGGTTCGACTACACGGCCGACAACGTCCTGACGCCGCACCTGCCGAACGGACGGATAACGAGGCAACCTCCACTGCATCGGCGGGAAACGGGATTTCCCAACCGGGCCCTACTTCGCGTCGAACCAGGCGACGACCTCCGGGCGTACACGATCGCCCCCACCGCGCACAGCCCCAGGAGAACGCCGTAGGCCACGCCCAGTTGGCCGATGAACCGGGTCATCCCGTCATCCTCGATGTCGCTGACGGAGTCGACCCGGCCGACGGCGATCAGCACGACCGAGTGGGTCGCGACGAGCACGGTGCTCACGTTTCGAGACCAATGCGGACGGACGGCTGCGGGTTCGGACATGGACGCTCCTCTGTTGACAGATGGGGTCCATGATGCCCGACGGAGGCACAGCGTCACGGCCGATCGTCACTCGGCCGACTCGGCCTCCGGGGTACCGAGGGTGCGCAGGATCGTCTCCGCCAGCGCCGGGCCGATGCCGGGTACGCCCTGGATCTGCTCCGTGGTCGCCTCTCGTAGGCGCTTGACGGAACCGAACTCCTTGAGCAGGGCCTTGCGCCGAGTCGGCCCGAGCCCCGGGACGGAATCCAGTTCGGACACCGTGGCACGCTTCCCGCGACGCTTGCGGTGCAATGAGATCGCGAACCGGTGCGCCTCGTCGCGAACCCGCTGAAGCAGGTACAGGCCCTCGGAGGTGCGAGGGAGGATCACCGGGTAGTCCTCCCCCGGCAGCCACACCTCTTCGAGCCGTTTCGCGAGACCGCACACGTTGACGGTGTCGATACCGAGCTCGGCGAGGACACCGTCGGCGACCGCGACCTGCGGGGCGCCGCCGTCGACGACGAGCAGCTGCGGCGGATAGGCGAACCGACGGTTGCCACCCTCCTCGTCGACGAGCCCCGTCTGCTCGTCGATGCGCCGGAGACGCCGGGTCAAGACCTCGCGCATCGCCGACAGGTCGTCGGTGCGATCGCCCCGGACGACGAAACGCCGGTACTCCGATTTGCGCGGCAGCCCGTCCTCGAATACGACCATGCTCGCCACGACATCGGTGCCCTGGATCTGGGAGACGTCGAAACACTCGATGCGCAGCGGCGCCTGCGGCAGTTCGAGAGCCTCGGCGAGCTCCTCCAAGGCCCGACCGCGTGCCGACAGGTCACCGGCACGCTTGAGTTTGTGCCGTTGCAGGGACTGTTCGGCGTTGCGCCGCACCGTCTCCGCGAGCGCCCGCTTGTCTCCGCGCATCGGGATCCTCAGCGTGACACGGGATCCGCGGCGCCCGGTGAGCCACTGACCGAGCGCGTCGGCGTCGTCGGGCAGTGCCGGCACGAGGACCTCCCGCGGAACATCCGCGCCAGACTGTCCACCATAGAACTGGGTGCATAGGTTGTGCACCAGGTCGCCGTCAGTCACGCCCTCAGGCCGGTCCACGATCCAACCGCGCTCGCCACGCACCCGACCGCCACGCACGTGGAAGACGGCCACGGCGACCTGAAGCTCGTCACCGGCGAACGCGACGACGTCGGCGTCCGTGTTGTCCGGCAGTACGACGACCTGCTTCTCCAGGGCCTTGCGCAACGCGGCGAGGTCGTCGCGGCGACGCGCGGCCCGTTCGAAGTCCTCGGCTTGGGCGGCGGCGAACATCTCCTTCTCGACGCGGCGCATGAACGTATCGGTGCGACCCGCCATGAAATCGCAGAAGTCGTCGACGATCCGGCGATGCTCGGCGGCGCTCACCCGCCCCACACAGGGCGCCGAACATTTGCCGATGTCACCGAGGAGGCATGGGCGACCGATCCGGGCCGCCCGGTTGAACTCGGACTTTCCGCAGGTGCGCGCGGGGAAGACGCGCAGCAGCAGATCGAGGGTCTCGCGAATCGCCCACGCGTGCGAGAAGGGGCCGAAGTACCGCACGCCCTTCCGCTTGGAACCGCGCATGACCTGAAGGCGGGGGTATTCCTCGTTCAGGGTCACCGCGAGGTACGGGTAGCTCTTGTCGTCGCGGTACATGACGTTGAAACGCGGGTCGTACTCCTTGATCCAGGAGTACTCCAGTTGCAGCGCCGCGACCTCCGTGTCGACGACGACCCAGTCGACGGAGCGCGCGGTGTGCACCATCTGGTGCGTGCGCGGGTGCAGCGTGCGGGGGTCGGCGAAGTACGAGTTCAGTCGGGAACGCAGGCTCTTGGCCTTGCCGACGTAGATGACGCGCGAGTCGGCGTCGCGGAAACGGTACACGCCCGGTTCGTCGGGAATGGAGCCCGACGCGGGGCGGTACGACAACGCGCTGACGGAATCGGAAGCCACGCCTGAAGGTTAACCGTCGGGTGTGTCATGTCCGACCGGGCGCGGCGACGGCCCCGTCCCCGCGACACGGGAACGGGGCCGTCGCTACGCGTATCAGCCGAGAGCCGTCGCCAGCAGGATGACGAAACCGATCACGAGGATCACCGCGATCGCGATCGTCAGGACCACGGCCGGCTCCTGGCTCCACTTCTTCTGGACCACGGGTTGCACCGGCTGCTGCATCATCGGCCCCGGACGCGGCGGCGCCTGCATCGGCGGACGCGGCGGCGGCATCTGAGGCTGCTGCATAGGCGGACGGGGCTGGACGGGCGGCTGCTGCATCGCCGGGGGACGCGGCTGCCCCATCGGTGGCCGACCCGGCTGCTGACCCATCGGCGGACGCACCGGCGGACGCTGTGGCGCGCCCGACACGGGACGACCACCGGCGGGTCCGGCCGCCGGTCGGCTGCCGCCGCCGATCGCCAACGCGCCCTCGACGACGACCGTCTCCGGCTGCTCGAAGGTGCGCGGCGCGACGCCGAGTCCGGTGTGGATCAGGCTGGACGCCATCGGAATACGGCTGGAACCACCGACGAGGAAGATCCCCACCAGGTCCTTGGGGGACTGACGGGCGCCCCGGATGGCGCGTTCCATGCATTCGATGGTGCGCTCCAGGTGTGGGCGCGCGACGGACTCGAACTCCTCACGGGTCAGGTGGGCGTCCACATCGAGTGCCGGGAGGTGGATGTCCGCCGAAGCCGTTCGGGACAGCATCTCCTTGGCGCCGCGCACGTCCTCGTACAACATGCGTCGGTACCGTCGGTCCTTGTCATCGGTCGGGTTCATCAGGCGCGACCACGTCGCGGCGTGCGAGACGCCGTACGTCTTGCCGAGGTGTTCGACGATGCCGTGGTCGAAGTCGAGACCGCCGACGTCCGGCAGGCCCTCTTCGCTCAGCACCTCGAAACCGGCCTGGGTGCGTCGGACGACGGTCGCGTCGAAGGTACCGCCGCCGAGGTCGTAGATCGCCAACGAACGACCGACCGGGACGGCGGTGCCGAGCACGCTCGTGAAGTACGAGGCGGCGCCGACCGGTTCGGGAATCAGTTGGGGCTTCGGCAATCCGGCGAGGCGCGCGGCCTCGAGCAACAGGTTGCGGCGGCGCTCGCCCCACCGCGCCGGGTGCGTCATCCGAACGGCCTCGGGGGGACCGCCGAGTTGACGACGCGCCTCCGCGACGACCTGTTCCAGGACGTACGCCATCACCCGAGGAACGGGGATCTCTTGGTCGCCGAGGAAAATCGAGCCGTCATCGATGCGGCGCTTGGGGTTGGGCTCAAATCGGGCCGGATCCATCCGGGCGTTACGTTCCGCGTCGCGTCCAATGAGCATCCGCCCGTCCGCGGACAGGTACACCGCTGACGGGAGCATCGGCGAACCGTCGAACAGCAACGGTTTGACACGACCGTCCACCATCCGCAGGATCGCCACGGTGTTGGACGTCCCAAAGTCAATTCCAAGCACGCGCATGTTTAGCCAATCTCCTTCTTTGGGTGCCCACATTAGTGACCGGGTTCAACGCCGGTCGTCCCGCCTCACCTGCTACGCGCGACACCCCGACCGAGTACCTGCGCACAGCCGCGGCGACCGCGAATGGATACTTGCCGCATGACTCGACGCCGCGTTCTGCCCGCGCGCCGCCGCGTGGTGGGGCCGTATCCGTTCCTCGACGCATCGACGCCGTTGGGCTTCGCGCATCGCGGAGGCGCGGCCTTCGGCGACGAGAACACCATCGCGGCGTTCGGCCGCGCGGTCGCCGCAGGATATCGATACATCGAAACCGACACGCATTCCACGATAGACGGCGTAGCTGTCGTGTTTCACGACGCCGACCTTCGACGCGTCGCGGGCGACCCGCGCTCCATCGGATCGATGACGTACGCCGATCTCGCCACGGTCACTCAAGGCGGGGAGCCGATCGTTCCGCGCTTGGAGGACGTCATGGCGGCCTGGCCGGACGTCCGGTTCAACATCGACGTCAAATCCGACGCCGCCGTTCCCGCGACGCTCGCCGTCATCGATCGACTCGCCGCCGTCGATCGGGTCCTCGTCGCGTCCTTCGACGATCGTCGCCTGGCCGAGGTGCGCGCGAGCGCCGGTCCGCGGCTCGCAACGTCGACGGGCACACGCGAGACGGCGCGTCTGTGGCTGGGTTCGCGGCTGCGGCGCCGTTTCGCGGGCTTCCCGCCCGGCGCGGCCGCGGTCCAGGTTCCCCTTGAGCGCTACGGGTTGCGGGTCATCGACGAGAGGTTCGTCGATCATGTCCACGAGGCGGGACTGGCCGTCCACGTGTGGACCATTGACGACCCCGGCATGATGGGTGCCCTGCTTGATCTAGGAGTCGATGGAATCATGACCGACGAGATCGAGATACTTGCTGACGTCTATCGCAATCGCGGACACTGGCCCGCCCGATAATAAGGCCCCCTCCCTTGGTATCCAAAGACACCGCCGTCCCCAACTCCCCCGGGACGGAACCCGCCACCACTCGGCGCGAACGCGTCGGCTGGTACATGTACGACTGGGCGAACTCCGCGTTCTCCACCACGGTCGTCACCGCCTTCCTCGGCCCCTACCTCACCGGCATCGCGATCGCCGCGGCCGGACCCGGCGCCGACAAGACGAGCCAGGTCGACATCTTCGGCCTGTTCACCGTCTCCGCCGGCTCGCTCTTTCCTTACGTCACAAGCCTCTCCGTCATCCTGCAAGTGCTGGTGCTGCCCATCACCGGCGCGATCGCCGACCGCACCAGACGCAAGAAGGAACTCCTCGCGCTGTTCGCCTACATCGGCGCCGGAGCGACCTTCTGCTTCCTGTTCCTCGTCGACGACCGGTACATGCTCGGCGCGGGCCTGTTCCTGATCGCGAACCTCGCCTTCGGCGCGAGCGTCGTCGTCTACAACTCGTTCCTCCCACAGATCGCCACCGAACGCGAACGCGACAAGGTCTCGTCCACCGGTTGGGCACTCGGCTACCTCGGTGGTGGCCTCCTGCTGCTGATCAACGTCGTCGCGGTGCTGCTCGGTGGTTCGGAGAACCAGGCCGAGATCGCGCGCTGGTGCCTCGTCTCGGCGGGTGTCTGGTGGGCCGGTTTCACGACGTTCACGATGCTGTGGCTGCGTAACCGCCCGCCGGTCGAGGGCGAAGCCCGCGGGTTCTTCCTCGCCGACGGTTTCAAGCAGTTCTTCAGGACCTTGAAGGGACTGCGCGCCTACCCGTTGACGCTGTTCTTCCTGATCACGTTCCTGATCTACAACGACGGCATCCAGACCGTCATCGCCATGGCGGGCACCTTCGGCTCCGAGGAACTCGGCTTCGACAACACCGTCCTGATGCCGACGATCCTGATGGTGCAGTTCCTCGCCTTCGGCGGCGCGATGCTGCTCGGCTGGGGTGCGAAACACTACGGCGCCAAGCGAACTGTGCTCGGCAGCCTCGTGGCGTGGGTCGCCATCCTGATCGTCGCGTACTTCATCCCCGAGGGCAACGTGGCCATGTTCCTCGCCCTCGGCGCGGGCATCGGTCTCGTCCTGGGCGGATCGCAGGCCCTGTCCCGTTCGCTGTTCAGCCAACTGATCCCGAAGGGCAAGGAAGGCGAGTACTTCGGACTGTACGAGATCTCCGACAAGGGCACGAGCTGGATCGGTCCGCTGTTGTTCGGTCTCGCGCACGACCTGACCCAGAGCTACCGCATCGCGATCATCTCGCTGGTCATCTTCTTCGTCGCCGGTTTCGTGATGCTGCTTCTGGTCCCGATGCGCAAGGCGATCATCGCGGCGGGCAACACGCCCCCGGACACGATCTGATTCCCTCGACCACATAGGCTGGCGCGTCGTGACCTTCCCACTTCCACGACGCGCCAGCGCGCGCCTAAAGTTCTACTATGGACCAATGGATTGCGGTAAGTCGACGCTGGCATTGCAGATCCATCACAATCACACCCGGCAGGGCCGGGTCGGGTTGCTGCTCACCAGAAACGACCGTTCCGCGCGAGCCAGGGTCACCACCCGGATCGGTTTGGCGAAGGAAGCGCTCGAGGTCAAGGACCACGACGACCTGCGCACCCTCGCCTCGGGCGAGACGATCGACTACATCATCTGCGACGAGGCCCAGTTCTTCACCCGCGACCACGTCGAGCAACTCGCCGACCTGGTCGACATCGAGGGCATCGACGTCTACGCGTTCGGACTGGCGACCGATTTCACGGCGACCCTGTTCCCCGCCAGCGCCCGATTGTTCGAGCTCGCCGACGAGGTGGCGCGGCTCCAAGTCGAGGTTCTGTGCTGGTGCGGCGCCGACGGGGTGCTCAACGCGCGCGTCAGCAACGGGCGGCTGGTCCGCGAGGGCGAGCGCTTCGTCGTCGGAGACACGGACGACGGGCGACTGCACTACCAGGTGATGTGTCGAAAGCACTATCGCCAGGGGCGGCTGGCGGCCGAGGGGACGAACACGAAGCCCGTTGAACATAGTGGACAAATGTCGGGATCGTAACGACCGACACAATGCCCCGGTTCACCCCGGGCGCCCTGCCATACTGGAAGCCGGGGCCGTCGACCAGTGCACAACGACCGTGTGGTCGACGACCAGTCGGGAAACAATCCACCCACCTCGATCGTTACACTGTCCGACCGCCACGTCATTTCGTGCGGCGGGTCCGTGTCACGTTAATCGTGAGAAACGGCGCGACACGATCGGAACAGGTGCGGCACTATCGTTGTACAGGCGTTTATGAGGGGAAGGCATCGAAGATGAGCGAACGGATGCTTCGAGGTTCGCGGCTCGGCGCGATCAGCTATGAGTCCGACCGCAACACCGAACTGGCACCGAGGCAGACCAGGGACTTCATCTGTGCCCGTGGTCACCGCTTCGAGGTTCCGTTCGCGGTCGAGGCGGAGGTCCCGTCGACGTGGGAATGCCGCCTGGACGGCACGGTCGCCAAGCTGGTGGACGGCGGCGAACCGCAGACGAAGAAGGTCAAGCCTCCGCGCACGCACTGGGACATGCTCCTGGAGCGCCGCAGCATGGAAGAGCTCGAGGAGATCCTCAACGAGCGTCTGACTGAGATGCGCGCCCGGCGCGGCGAGTAAAGCCCACGCGACGCCCCGGTTCCGCACGGAGCCGGGGCGTCGTCGTGTCCGCTTCAGCGCGGCTAATCCGGTTCGTCGTCAGTATCGCCCAGGGAGTCGCGTGGTGACCGTGGGGCGGATGGGCCGGATGGGCCGGGGTTCGCCGGACCACCATGGGACCCGCGCCGTGGACGGTCCACGACTTCGCCCTCGATGACGTCCCCGGAGTCCGTCACGTCGCGGTCGTCGCGGTGGGAACGCACGACCCGTGGTCCGAAGAAGCGCGCCATCGACGGCGAGTCGAGCCGCTTCTCCAGAAAACGCGTGACGAGCGAGCGCCACAGGAAACGCGTCGGCGGCAGGACGCACAACAGCCCGATGACGCTGGAGATGAACCCTGGCACGAACAGCAGGAAAGCGCCGAGGACGCCGATGACGCCGGAAACGGCCGTCGGTCCCGGCGGTTCGCCCGCCTCGGCAGCGGCACGGTAGTCGGCGACGGCCCGCATTCCCATGACCCGCAACAGCACGCCGCCGAGCACCGTCGAGGCGAGGATCGCCAGGACCGTCCATCCAGGACCAATGGTGGTCGCGACGAGGTACAGCACGACCAGTTCGGCGATCAGGAACAGACCGAGGCCCGCCCGCGCGGGATAACTCGCGCGAGGTCGTGGACCCGCCGGGGGTGGCATCGTCATGAACAGTGCTCCTCACGAAGTGCGAAGGGGTTTCGATCGGCTCAGTCGGTACGCCCGAAGCGTCGCGACACCCGGCGCGCCCGGTCACGAGCGCCCCACACCGCCACGCGCCAGAGCGCCTCACGAACGAACGAGCCGTTCATCTTCGATTCGCCGCGTTCGCGATCCGCGAAGGTGATCGGGACCTCGACGACCTGGAACCCCGCCGCGAGCGCCCGCCTTGCCAAGTCGATCTGGAAGCAGTAACCCTGCTGGGGCGTCCAACCGGTCGTGATCTTGGTGAGAACGGGCATACGGTAGGCACGGTAGCCGCCGGTGGCGTCCTTCAGGGGCATGCCGAGTGCGACACGGGTGTACAGGTTCCCGCCGCGCGACAGCAACAGGCGATGTGGGGACCAGTTCCTGACGGAGCCGCCGGGCACGTAACGGGAACCGCAGACGACGTCGGCGCTCTCCAAGCCGTCCAGGAGGCGCGGCAGCTGTTCGGGGGCGTGCGAGCCGTCCGCGTCCATCTCGCACACGACGTCGTACTCGCGGGACGCGGCCCAGTCGAATCCGGCGAGGTACGCGGCGCCGAGGCCGTTCTTGCCGGAGCGGTGCAGCACGTGCACGGACGCGTCCCCCGCCGCGAGGGCGTCGGCGAGTTTGCCCGTGCCGTCGGGGCTGGCGTCGTCGACGACGAGCACGTCGACGACGGGCACCGCCGCGCGCACTCGGCCGACGATCAGTTCGATGTTGTCGGCCTCGTTGTACGTGGGAATGACGACGAGGACTCGGCCGAGGCCGCCGTACTCGTCGGCGGCCGCGCCGCGTCCTTCGACGCCGGGCTCCGCGGAGACCTCACCGGCGCCGTCGGCGTTATGTTCGGTCACGGTTTCGCCTTCCCTACGGCCGCGCCCCGCATCGGACCGGGCATCAATCGTTATGGCGGCCCACCCCGGCCGACGTCGGCTCGACGACGGACCGCCGCGCGCGGTAGCGGGCCACCGCCGCGTACGCCAGGATCGCCACTGCCGCCGCGCCACCGACCAACTCCGGTATCGGACCGACGATCGTCGCCGGGGTCGTCTCGGTGGACAGACGCAGACGCGACACGATCACGGCCTGTTCATCGAACGTCGTCTCATCATAGACGGAACCGTCGGAGCGGACGAACGCCGACACACCCACAGTGGACGCCATGAGGCCCTCGCGGCCGTGCTCGATCGCGCGGATCCTCACCATGGCGAGCTGTTGCG
The DNA here is from genome assembly GCF_965137155.1 of Stackebrandtia soli. NCBI lineage: Bacteria > Bacillati > Actinomycetota > Actinomycetes > Glycomycetales > Glycomycetaceae > Stackebrandtia > Stackebrandtia soli. The sequence goes on along the minus strand of NZ_CBCRZX010000013.1, from coordinate 32,459 downwards.
TCGCCTCGGCGTTGTTGAACGTGGCGTTGTTGGTCTGCACCGCGAGAATGTTGGATCCCTCGGTGACGGACTCGCGAACCAGGCCGTCGTAGGCGATCTCGAAACAGATGATGCCGGAGACCGTCGCATCGCCCATCGGGATCACGCCCGGCTCGGTTCCCGCCTCGAGACCGTGAACACGGTCGATGCCGGAGACCATGCGCTCGTCGATCCATCCGGCGATCGTCCGCACGACGTCCTTCATCGGGATGTACTCGGCGAACGGGACGGGGTGCTGTTTCGCGTACTCGAAGACCGCCGTGCCCTCGTCCGGGTCCCACAGGAGGCTGACGTTGCGGTTCTGTCCCGTCCCCGTGTCGCGGTAGGACTGGATGGTGCCGAGCAGGATGGGCGCGTCGATGGTCTCGGCGGCGCGCTGCACCTCGGCGGCGGCGTCGGGATTCGTCAGCGGATCGATGTCGGCGGCGTTCTCGGGCCACACCACCAGATCCGGCTGCGGGGCGTCACCGTCGGCCACCTGCCGAGCCAAGTCCACAGTGGCGTTCACATGGTTGTCGAGGACGGCGCGACGCTGGGCGTTGAAGTCCAGCCCCAGCCGAGGAACACTGCCCTGGATGACGGCCACCGTCATCCCACCACCGGACGGCGCCGTCGACCAGACGGGAACGACCAGCCCCAACCCGACGATCGCGGCCGCCGCGGCGACGCCGTACCCGGCACGCCATGACGACAGGCGCCGATCGCGGGCGGTGTCCCAGCGCCGCCAGATCCCCCACAGCAGCAGGCCACCGGACGCCGCGACGGCGAAGGTGATCAGCGGGGCGCCACCGAGCCACGCGAACCGCGCCAACGGAGAATCGGCCTGGCTGAACGCGAGCCTTCCCCACGGGAATCCGTCGAACGGGGTGCGGGAACGCAACGCCTCCTGCCCGACCCACAGGACCCCGATGATGACCGGCCACCAGCCCCGGTGCCGGTCGACGACCCGGGTGGCGGCGGCGAGCGCACCGCCGAGCGCGGCGAAGTACAGGGCTTGGAGCAGAGACAGGGCGATCCACGGGAACTGCCCGACCTGGGTCGACGTCCAGCTCAACAAAGGCGCGAAGAACGCGATGCCGAAGACGAGGCCCAGACCGATGCCCGCGCGGACCCGGCGCCGGTGACACACCAGCGCGAACAGGGCGACGGCCGGGGGCGCGAGCCACCACAGGTCGAATGGGGGAAACGCGAACAGCATCGCCGCCCCGGCGACCGCGGCGACGACGATCGCGACCGGCAACCGGGGCAGCCGGACTGGCCGGTCGGTGGGCGGCGACATGGCGGGTTCCTCGTCGGTCTCCGGCTGGTCAAGGGTGGGTGCGTCGTGGGTCACGGGTTCGCTCCTGCGTGAAGGGTCTGCCGGAATTGTGACTCATCGCCGCTTGTGACCTGGCCACCCCCATCGAGTTGCATTCACCACAGTTCAGTAACGAAGAAGTCACTCGAAGACGCCCCGCTGATGTCCCGACAAAAGCGGCGGGCATGGCAAAGGGGCGTAGCCGGCAGGCCACGCCCCTCGCACGGTGTTCTCCCAGTCCCTGTACGGCCGGCACCCGTCGTGATCTCTCCGCCCCGCCTTCGGACCAACCTGATACCGACCGGCTGTCCGGTACCAAGTTGTTGTCTACTGGTGACGCGTGTCCACCACGGCCGGTGCCACACGGCGACCGCCTCGCACCGCTCCGCCGACCCCCGCGCGCTGGACCTGGCCGCCGATCACGATGCGGCCGCGTCATGATCGATTGTCCAGTCAGCGAAGGAGCAAAGCGAGTCGAGTCGCCCCCGACTGAAGAATTCGGGTCCCCTTTAAGACCCGCCTTCTTGGACGTTTAGACGGTAAGCCCTTCCCCCCCATACCTGTCAACCGGGTCGGCGAAATTCGATGTGCCAAAAATGTCAATGCAGGTCACAATGGGGCGATCAAGTGCGTGTGCATCAGTTTCAATGCCACTTCCGGGTGATCTGGCGCCAATAGTCCCGCCATGCCGAGCACGTATGAGGTATCGATGACCGTTTTCGCCTTGTCGGGTAGGGGGTAGCCACCGGCGGTGTCGGCTCCGATCGCGTCCGCGAGCATCGCGCTCGCCGCGTCACCGTGATGGCGGAGCACCCCGCCGCTGCCGACGACGAGATTGACGGCCCGCAGGTCCTTTCCGCCTCGCAGCGGCGAATCGGGGCCTCCGTATCGTTCCCCGCGCGCGTGGCGACGCAGGGCCACCATGATCGCGAGTTGGGTCAGCCGCAGGTCGACGCCGCGTTGGTCGTCCGTGTCGGGAAGGAAGGCGGGATGGTCGGCGCGGTAGGCGGCGGCCGGGCCGAGCGCCGCGACCTCCGCCGGATCGATGAGGCCCTCCGCTTCGGCGGCGGACACGATCCCGACGGCGGTGTGGCGCAAGCCGAGGTCTCCTTCGACGGTCCGGGAGCGCCAGGCCGTCCCCGCCACCTCTCGGCGCGGACCTTCGAGTTCGGCGTCCGGCGTCAGCACGGAGTACACGTCGGTGGTGGCGCCGCCGACGTCGACGACCACGACGTCACCACTCGGTGGGACCGCGCCGTGACCGTCGGCGAACAGTTCGACGCCCGCCAGCACCGTGTCGGGGGTCGCGGAGCGCACCATCGCGGCGAACTCGCGGGCGTCGGACAGGTTCTTCCCGACGATGACGTGCTCCAGGAACGCCTCACGAAGCGCCAGACGGGCCGGGCCGGGGTTGAGCTGTCCGATGAGCGGGAGCACGTTCGCGACGACCGACACGGCCAGCCCGGCGGCGCGCAGCATGGCCGCGACGTGCTCGGACGCGTGCGAGTTGGCGGCGAGGACGACGGGTACGCGCAGCGCGGGTCTACTGGCGACGGACGCGGCGAGCGTCGTCGCGTGGTCGAGGAGCGCGGTCTCGTCGCCGCCGTCGGTGCCGCCGGCGACGAGCAGCACGTCCGGCGCCGCCGACGCGAGAGCGTCCATATCGGATTCGGTCACGGTTCCGGCGATGACGGCGACCACCCGCGATCCCGCCGACAGACCGGCGCGGTGCGCGGCGGTGGCGGTCACGAGTGGCTCGTTGCCGATGACGCCGAGCCGCAGCCCGCCGCCGGCGGAGGAGCACACCCGCAGGTCGTCGATGACGACGTTCGACGGGAGCCGTTGCTCGACAATGGTTCTCGCCGCGCTGAGGCCGTCGAGGACGTCGGTGTCGATGGTGGTCCGGTGCGTCGCCCCGGCGTGGAGGACGCCGTCGAGGCCGATCGCGGCGACCTTGGTGTAGGTCGAACCGACATCGGCGCACAGGATCGCGCGCGTGGTCACGGTTATCCCGGCACCACGACCGTGCCGGTCGCCGTGGTGGCGACGATCGGGTCGGCGAGGACCTCGGCGGCGGATTCGCTCCGGTCGGGACGGCCGCGGCAGACGACCTTCAGGACGAAGTCGATGGTGCGACTGCGTGAACCGACCCTGGTGACGACCGCGGTCGCCTCCACCATGTCCCCGGCGCGGACGGGCGCCTTGAACTGAACATCCGAATAGGACGCGAAGAGGCCCTCGTCGCCGTCACCGACGACGCACACCTCCGTGGCGACGTCGCCGAACATCGCCAGCGAGTACGCGCCGTCGACGAGGTTCCCCGCGTAGTGCGCGTGGTTGTAGGGGACGTAACGCCGATGCGTGACGGTGAGACCAACCTGGGCGGTCATGCGACGAGCTCCTTGTCGGGGATGAGGCGGTGGGTGATGTACGAGGCGACGTCGGCGGGGGTCGTGCCGCGGCTGAAGATGCGGTCGACGCCGAGTTCGCCGGCCATCATCTCGTCGAAGCGCGGGCCACCGACGATCAACAGTGGACGCTTGTCCGGCGGGAGGGCCTCGCGGAACGCCGCCGACATCTCGCGCGTGTTGTGCAGGTGGGCGTCCCGCTGGGTGACGACCTGACTGACGAGCACCGCGTCGGCCTTCTCCGCGACCGCACGGTTCACGAGGTCCGGCACGGCGACCTGCGCTCCGAGGTTGAGGACGCGAAGTTCCCGGTAGTACTCCAGGCCCTTCTCCCCCGCGAAGCCCTTGATGTTGAGGATCGCGTCGATGCCGACGGTGTGGGCGTCGGTGCCGATGCAGGCGCCGACGACGACGAGCTTGCGGCCCATCCGTTCCTTCACCAGACCGTTGACCTCTTTCGCGGTCAGCAGCGGGTAGTCGCGCTCGACCACGGTCACTTCGTTGAGGTTCACGAGGTGGTTGACCTTGCCGTACACGACGAAGAACGTGTGCGAGGTGCCGATCTGCTTGGCGTGGACCACCATCGCGGGGTCCATGCCCATCTTCCCGGCCAACTGCGCGGCGGCGCCCTCCGCCCGCTTGTCGTGCGCCACCGGCAGCGTGAACGACATCTGCACCATGCCGTCGCCCGTGGTGTCCCCATAGGGCCGAACAATGTTACTCACTTGTAGACTCTCTCATGGTCGAGGCGAGACGACGCCCGCGATGCTGCACCTGACACGAACCTCACTCCCCCTCAAGCACTTCCCGAGGGTTCTCAAGGAGATCGCTGGCGGGGTTGTAGTAGTCGTCGGCGTGCTCCTCGACGCCGTCGAGCCCGCGACCGGCGTCGGCGGGGCGCTTCATGATGCCGAAGGTGCCGTCCGCGATCGCGTTGAGGAGACCGTCGTCGACGATCTTCTCGAGCAGTTCGACGGCCTCGCCGAGGACCTGCGTCGCGCGGCCGGCGATGAAGCCGTCGGCCGGCGGATGGAAGTCCTCCACCAGACCGCCGCAGGCGTTGAGCACGTAACGGACGTTCTGCAGGGCGACGTCGCGGTCCGACAGCCACGGCGTGACGACCGCTTCGGTCATCATGCCGACGAGCAGGATGCCCTGCCCCGTCATCGCGCCCGCCAGGTTGAAGAAGCCGTCGAGCAGGTTGCCCATGAAGACGTCCCCCGTCATGTGCCGGGTCGGGGGCATCCACTTCAGCGGCGCGTCGGGGAACAGTTGGCGCGCGAGCATCGCGTGCGCCAGTTCCATGCGGAACGAGTCCTTGAGGTCGGGGTTGATCTCGAACGCGTGCCCGAGGCCGAGCAGTTCGTCCGGCAGTCCGGCCTCATGCGCGAAGAACTCGTTGAGCAGCTGCGACACGGTGACGGTGTGCGCGGCCTCCACGGCGTCCGCGGTGGTGAGGTAGTTGTCCTCGCCCGTGTTGATGATGATTCCGGCGCGGGCGTGGATCTGCCGCGAGATCCGCTGGTCCACGAAGGTGCGGATCGGGTTGATGTCGCGGAAGAGGATGCCGTACATCGAGTCGTTGAGCATCATGTCGAGCCGGTGCATCCCCGCGAGCGCGGCGATCTCCGGCATGCACAGCCCGGACGCGTAGTTCGTGAGACGGATGTACCGACCGAGTTCGCGCGAGGTCTCGTCGAGCGCGGCACGCATGAGGCGGAAGTTCTCGCCCGTCGCGTATGTTCCGGCGAAGCCCTCGCGGGTCGCGCCCTCCGGGACATAGTCCAGGAGGGACTGTCCGGTGGAGCGGATGACGGCGATGACGTCGGCACCGGCGCGGGCGGCGGCCTGGGCCTGCGGAATGTCCTCGTAGATGTCGCCGGTGGCGACGATGAGGTAGATCCAGGGCCGTTGCGGCGGGTCGCCGATCTCGGTGACCATCCCGTCCCGTTCGGCGCGGGCCGCGTCGATGCGGGCGATGCCGCCCGCGACGGCCCGTCGGGACAGTTCGCGCGCGGCCTCGGCGTCCTTGCCCGTGGGAATCGTGAACTGGACGGCGCCCGCGGCGGCCTTGTGCGCCAACAGGGTCAGGTCCGGGTGGCCGTCGGCGATCATCGCGCCGAACACCGGGAGGGCGGCCCCGTGGGAGATCCCGACCTGCTCACGCACCGCGTCGAGCAGCCGGTTCACCCACGGAATGCCGTCGGGGTCGGCCCCCGCCAGCCCGGCGAGCCGCAGCATCGCGCGTTCGACGGCCACGGTGGTGTGGCTGCGGGCGATGTCGACGACCGGCTGTCCCGCGCGGCGCGCCAGTGAGCGGGCGCGCGTGATCGTGTCGGCGTCCAACGGCAGCCGAGCCGGCTGGGTCATATGACTGTCTCCTCATCGAAAATGACTGTTCCGTCAAGCACGGTACGACGGCAACGTGGCGCGGGCGCCCCGTCAGCGAGGTCGGGAAGCCCGGCCTCGCGGCGATCCCACACGGCGAAGGTCGCGGCGCTGCCCGGCGCCAGGACGCCGGTCGAGTCGTCACCGGTTGAGCGCCAGCCGCCTCGGGTGTGGGCGGCGAACGCGGCGTTGACGGACAGCCGCTGCGTTGGGTTGTGGTGGTACGCGGCGGCGGCGACGCCGCCCCACGGATCGAGCGGGGTGACCGGGGTGTCCGAACCCAGCGCGAGTGGAACACCGACGCCCGCGAGCGAGCCGAAGGGGTTCGACGCGAGGGCGCGTTCGGTGCCCAGCCGCGTGGAGTACATCTTGTCCGCGCCGCCCCACCGGGCGTCGAACGACGGCTGCACGCTCGCGTACAGACCGAAGGCGACGAAGCCCGCGATCAGTTGCTTGTCGAGCATCTCGGCGTGCTCGACGCGGTGCCGTCCGGCGCGGACGGCCTCGATGCCGAGGATCTGCGCGGCGGCGGCGACGCCCGCGATGACGTTGGCGATCGCCTGGTCGCCGATCGCGTGGAAGCCGCCCTGCATGCCGTGACCGGCGCAGTTGATGATGTGCTGCTCCACATCAGACGCGCTGAGGTAGGCGTGCCCGGAGGTGTCCTCGTCGATGTAGCGGTCCCGCAGCGCGGCGGTGTGCGCGCCGATCGAACCATCGACGGACAGGTCACCGCCGCAGGCGTGCGCGCCGAGGTCGCGCGCCTTCACGGCGGCGCACAGTTCTCCCCAGTATCCGAGCACGCGCGGCAGCGGTTCGGCCTTCGACAGGGCCAGCAGACCGGTGAAGTCCTTCTCGCCGATGCTCGTGCCCTCGGAGGGCATGCCGCACTCGCACAGCGCGGCCAGCCCCAGGGACGCGGCGTGCCGCAACGCGATGCGCTGCCAGTCGGTCCGCTGTTCGTCGGGAATGGACGATCCGGCGACGCTGCGCGCGGTCCGGTGCGCGTACAACCGCAGGACGCCGGTGTCGCTGTAACCCTCCAGGCCCGCGAGGTCCGGGTTCTCCAACAGCAGCGCCGGTGAGGCGATACCGGTGTGACCGCACGTCCGACTCAGGTAGGCGCGACGACCTCCGACGGCGCGGGCGATCTGCTCGGGCGTCGGCAGGGCCGGGTCGGTCCATTCCGTCTCGTCCCAACCGGCTCCGATGACGATCGCGGTCTTCGGGAGGTCGACGACGGCCTCCGCGACGCGGTCGAGCATGTCGGTCGCGTTGCGGGCCTCGGCGAGCGTCGGGCCGGACAGCGCCGAACCCGTCGACGTCAGGTGGACGTGCGCGTCCATGAACGCGGGAGTCATCAGACAACCGTCGAGGTCGACCGTGACGTCGGCGGACGGCGCGTCCTCATCGGACCCGATCCAGGTGATCAGCCCGCCGGTGAAGGCGATCGCGGTCGCGGTCGGATAGGCGGGGCTGAGTACGTGCCCGCCCCGGTACAAGGTGCTGTGCGAGGTCGTCATAGCGCGATTGTGCCTTCCGACCGACGCCGGTCGGCCCCCGGCCGACACTCCGACGGCATCACGCCTCCGCCCTCAAACGCCGCTCGAACATGTCGCGGATCGCCGAATCCTTGCGCAGCAGGTTGAGCGCGTACTCCGCGTGACCGGGCGTGTAACCGTTGCCGATCAACATCTCCACGTCGGCGGCGAGCCCTTCCGCCCCGAGCGCGGCGGCGGGGAACGACGTCGCCATCGAGAAGAACACGACCGTCCCACCATCGTTCGTGGACAGGATCGCGCCGTGCTCGCAGCCGGGCACGTCGACGCACACGACCGTCACGTCGGCACGCGCGCCGAGGGCCGCGGTGACGGCGGCCGAAACGCCCACCGCGTCGGTCGCGTCGGCGATCACGACGTCGTCGGCGAGCCCGGACGCCGTGAGACCGCGCCGCTCGTTCTCGTCGCGCACGACACCGAGGGTCGAGATGGCACCGGCGTCGCGCGCCGCCGCCAGGGACAGGCTGCCGCTCTTACCCGCCGCACCGAGGACCGCGACGGTCGCGGCGCGACCCCGGAGCTCGCGGTGACGGGTGACGATTCGTGAGGTCAGCGCGGGCGCCCCGCACACGTCGAAGACGGCGAGCGCCAGTTCGGCCGGCAGATCCGGCGGGAGCACGGCCGCGATGGACCGCGCGAACAACGTCGCCGTCGCGGAACATGGAACCTGCTCGGACAGACCGTCCCATTCACGCAGTTCGTCGTGCACGATGAGAGGAGTGAGAGTCAAGGAGACGAGCGTCGCGACCCGATCCCCGACCGACAGGCCGAGGGGCGAGTCGGGACCGACCTCGGCAACGGTGCCGATCAGCATGCCGCCGGAGCCGGTCACGGGGTTGTGCATCTTCCCGCGCTCGCCGATGATGTCGAGGACGGCTCCCCGAATCGCGGCGCCGTCACCGTTGTGCGCCGAGTGCAGCTGTCGGAAGGACGCCGCGTCGAGGTTGAGCCGTTCCACGTCGATGCGCACCTCGTCGGCCGTCGTCGGCGCCGTGGCGTCGAGGCGGTACGCGGCTTGCGGCAGAACTCCGTGCGGTTCGAGCACGCGGTGCAGGCCGATGGGTGAAGGTGGCGGCTGTGCCATGTCGGTGGTCCTCCGGCGAATTATGGGTTTGGCCGCGAGAATAGCCGAAAATTCTCCCGTAGGGTAGCTTGACATTGGCAATTCTTCCGCTATTGTTCCGCCAAGGCAGTGAAATCTAAGGTAAGGTGGCAGGGATGGCGAGCATGGAGTCCGGGCAGCCGTACGAGTACGCGCGACGTGAACTCGTCGAACCCGATTGGCGACGTTTTCCCGGCTGGGCCGACGTCAGCGAGGCCGACTGGGGCAACGCTCAATGGCAGCGGGTCAATTGCGTCAAGAACGTCAATCAGATGCGCAAAGTCTTGGGAGACCGCGTATCCGACGCCTTCTACGACGATCTGGCCAAGGACGGCGAGCAGCGCGCCACCATGTCGATGCTGTTGCCTCCCCAGATGCTGAACACGATCGCCCCCACCTTGGACAGCACCGCGGCGGGCTCGTGGACGGACGCCTACTACGCCGACCCGATCCGCCGCTACATGCTGCCGGTGTACTCCGACCGCCGCGCCGATTGGCCGTCCCACCCCTTCGCCACCCGTGACTCGCTGCACGAGCACGACATGTGGGTCGCGGAGGGCTTGACCCACCGCTACCCGACCAAGGTGCTCGCCGAGCTGCTGTCGACCTGTCCGCAGTACTGCGGACACTGCACGCGCATGGACCTCGTCGGCAACTCGACGCCGACGATCGACAAGCTGAAACTCAAGCTGAAGCCGACCGTCCGCTATGACGCGATGATCGAGTACCTCGAGGCGAACCCGGGCGTGCGCGACGTCGTCGTCTCCGGTGGCGACGTGGCGAACGTGCCGTGGAAGAACCTCGAGAACTTCCTCGGGCGCCTCCTCGACATCGACTCCATTCGCGACATTCGGCTCGCGACGAAGGCGCTCATGGGCCTGCCGCAGCACTGGCTCCAGGACGACGTCGTGGAAGGCATGGGACGCATCGCGTCGACCGCCCGCGAGCGCGGAGTCAACCTCGCGATCCACACCCACGTCAACCACGTCCAGTCCGTCACGCCGACGGTCGCCCGCGCGGCCCGTGCCATGCTCGACGCCGGCGTCCGCGACGTCCGCAACCAGGGCGTGCTCATGCGGGGCGTCAACGACACTCCGGAAGCCCTGCTGGACCTCTGCTTCGCGCTCCAAGGCGAGGCGAACATCCTGCCGTACTACTTCTACATGTGCGACATGATCCCGAACTCCGAGCACTGGCGGACGTCCGTCGGCCAGGCCCAGGACCTGCAGACCGCGATCATGGGTTACCTGCCCGGCTACGCGACGCCGCGCATCATCTGCGACGTCCCGTTCGTCGGAAAGCGCTGGGTCCACCAGCTGGGCCGCTACGACGACGAGCGCGGTATCTCGTACTGGACGAAGAACTACCGCACCTCGATCGAGAAGGACGACGTCGACGCGTTGACCCGCGAGTACCCGTACTACGACCCGATCGACACGCTCCCCGAGGCCGGCCAGAAGTGGTGGCGCGAGCAGCACGCGCCCGAGACCGTCGCCGCCGAAGGCGACCTCGCCGCAGCACGGTCGCGCGCAGCGAACACCTGACGGGTCCACGAACACCGCGAAGGGCCGTACGTCGTGATGACGTGCGGCCCTCCGTCATGTGACGGGATCAGAAGACGATCGAACACGGTGGGCGTGAGCGTCGCGCGCCGCTCGGCGAGTTCGGTGTTGTGGCGGCGACGGTGACGGCGACCGGCTCGGCATCGTCATAGGTGGAGTGGGCGTCGGACACGGCCATCGCGGTGAATCCGCGCCGCGAGCGTCGCGGCGCGGAGGCAGTGCTCCGTCTGCATTCCCGCAATCACGAACTTGGTGACACCGGAGTCCGTCAGCGTCTTCCCAAGGTCCGGGTTCGCCGCGACGACGTCCATCTGAACTTTATGGACAACGCGCTCGCCGACCTGCGGCGGGAAGAACGGCCGCCAGCCGTCCGTGCCCGGCTCGTCGGGATGACCGGGACTCCGGTCGTTGTGCGCGTGGACGACCGGGACACCGGCCGCCCGAGCCCGCTCCAGCAACGACCCGAGCCACCGGGCCACGGCCTCGGCGTCGACGACGGGGGGAACCGGTCAGCATGCTGCGTTGGGCGTCGATCAGGAGAAATGCACTCGTCATCGCAACGGGCCGCACGCGCGTACGAAGACGTCGATGGGTCGATCCGTTCTCCGCCACCGAGAACGGCCAAGTGGGGTTCACTCTGCGTGGCGGCCGTCGCGGCCACACGGGCGACACCATCCGCCCGTCCCGCCCTGATTTGTCGTACCCACGGCGCATGCTGTGACGATGACCGACGAGACGAGCGGCCCCGTGTGGCCCGCGCCGATCAGCGCCATCACCCTGTTCGTGGAGGATCTCGCCGCCACGAAACGGTTCTACCGCGAGGTCTTCGACCTTCCGGTGACTTTCGAGAACGACGCGTCGGCGGTGTTCGACTTCGGGAACACGATCATCAACCTGCTCGCCGCGACCGAAGCGCCCGAGCTGATCGAGCCCGCGCCGGTCGCCGGTCCCGACGCCGGGGCGCGGGCCCAGTTCACGATTCCGGTGGCGGATGTGGACGCCATGTGCGCGACGCTGGCCGCCCGGGGCGTGACGCTGCTGAACGGTCCGATGGACCGACCCTGGGGCATCCGAACCGCCAGCTTCCGCGACCCCGGCGGCCACATCTGGGAGATCGCCCAGTGAGCACCGCGCCGGAGGTGCTCAAGCTCCTGTCCGTCCTCAACGGACAGCGCCGCCACGTACTCGGGATACTCGACGGCCTCGACGACGAAGGGCTCGCCCGCCCCGTCCTGCCATCCGGGTGGAGTTGCGCGGGGCTCGTCCAACACCTCGCGCTCGACGTCGAGCGCTTCTGGTTCCGCGCGGTACTACTCGGCGACCCCGACGTGATCGCGGCGCTGGGCGACGAGGAGGACGCGTGGCGCGTGCGCCCCGGTACATCCGGTTCGGACGTCCTCGACCGTTATCGCGAGGAGACGGCGCTCTCCGACGCGGCCGTCACGGATGTCGACGCGGACGCGCCGCTGGCCTGGTGGCCGCACGACCTCTTCGGAGACCCGCATCTGCACACCCTGCGGGACGTCCTGCTGCACGTCATCACCGAGACCGCCTGCCACGCAGGGCATCTCGACGCGGCGCGCGAACTCATCGACGGTCGACGCTGGATGATCCTGACCTGAGATCGAGGACGGCGCCCACCGATGTACGACGGCCCGCACAGGGCGCCGCCCCCGATGGGCGGGCTCGGTACGATTCGACGAACCCGTTTCGCGACCGGCGGCGAGACACCATCGCGACGGCGTGCCGCCGATCGCCGCCCCGAGAAGAGACGCGTCATGGTCGAGACCACCCCCGTCCACGTCGCGCCTCTACCGAGAACGGTCCACATCACAAAGACTCTCATGTGGACGCAATACGGGATCGGCTGGACCGCTTACGTTCTGCCGTTGCTCGCGATCGCAGTCGCCCCGCTGCGCTCCGCCCCCGCCGTCGCCGACCTCCAGGCGGGGCTCGCCTTCGCCGCGGCCGTCGTCTTCGTCAGCATGTTCTACGGAACCCTCGGTCTCATCGTGCTGAGTCTCGAGGACCTCGCCGTTTCCGTCATCCTCACCGTCCCGTTCATCTCGCTCGCGATGGCGGTCGCGTTCGTGGTCTGCCTCCGAGGACTGAAGCGGGGTCGACGCGGCGCCTTCCACGGAGCGATGGCCATCGAACTGATCCTTATCGGACACTACGCTTACGCGATCGCGGACGGCCTCCTGTTCAGGACGTCGACCTTCGGCCACCTGCTGTCCCAGTTCCTTCCCGGGGCGCTCTCGCTCCTGGCCCTGGCCCTCATCACGCTCGGCTGCCTGACGCACCCGGCCAGCCGCCGACACTTCCAGCCCCGCGAAACGTCGTCAACCCGGCCGTGACCGGCGAGTAGACATCGAACACATATCGATTGATCAACAATCACGGTCCTATTCGGCCGGAAGGCTCGTGAGCAGACAAAACAGACATGCCATTGTCCGACGGTATGTCTAGCATGATGCAGCCCCAGTCTCGTATCGGCGACGAGACGCGACGTGCGGCCCGCGCCGCCTTTCATCGACAAGGAAAGCCATGACCTACCCCGCCCCCCAGGCACCAGCGACCCTGCCCAAGGAACTCAGCGCCGCACGCGTCATCATGTGGGTCCAATTCGGATTCGGCGTGCTCGGTAGCGCGCTGTTCCTGCTGGGCCTCGCCGCGCTGCTCTCCGTCGGCTTCGTCGCCGGCGCCGCGGTCGTGCTCGTCCTCGGTTTCGTCGCCATCGCGATGACCGTGCTGATCGGCGTCTGCGCCGCAACCCTCAAGCAGGGGCGCAAATGGACTCTCTACGCGACGATCGTCGCCGAGGTGCTGATGATCCTCAACTACCTGAACGCGCTCTTCAGCGTTCAGGTCGGCAACACCCTCGGCTCCGTCATCGGCCTCGTGCTGGCGGCGGCCGTGCTCGGAAGTCTCCTGCGTCCGACCGGCCNCGCNTTTCATGTCCTGGTTGTCACCAGCCGCGCTTGGCGAACTGCTGCGACTCGGGCAGCGTGTCGACGTTCAAGCCGACCATCGCCTCACCTAGACCACGCGACTCCTTCGCGATGACGTCCGCGTCGTCGTAGAAGGCCGTCGCCTTCACGATCGCGGCCGCGCGCTTCACCGGGTCGCCCGACTTGAAGATGCCCGAGCCGACGAAGACACCCTCGGCGCCCAGCTGCATCATCATCGCCGCGTCCGCCGGGGTCGCGATGCCACCGGCGGTGAACAGCACGACGGGAAGCTTGCCCGCCTGGGCGACCTCGGCGACCAGCTCGAACGGGGCGCGCAGTTCCTTCGCGGCACCGTACAGCTCGGCCTCGTCCAAAGTCGACAAACGCTTGATGTCGGAGCGGATCTGGCGCATGTGACGAGTCGCCTCGACGACGTTGCCCGTGCCCGCCTCACCCTTCGACCGAATCATCGCCGCGCCCTCGCTGATGCGCCGGAGCGCTTCGCCGAGGTTCGTCGCGCCGCACACGAACGGAATGGTGAACGGCCACTTGTCGATGTGGTTCGCCTCGTCCGCGGGCGTCAGCACCTCGGACTCGTCGATGTAGTCGACGCCGATGGCCTGCAGGACCTGCGCCTCGACGAAGTGACCGATCCGGGCCTTCGCCATGACCGGAATCGACACGGCCTCGATGATGCCGTCGATCATGTCCGGGTCGCTCATCCGCGACACGCCGCCCTCGACACGGATGTCGGCGGGGACTCGCTCCAACGCCATGACGGCGACGGCGCCCGCGTCTTCCGCGATCTTCGCCTGGTCAGGCGTGACGACGTCCATGATGACGCCGCCCTTGAGCATGTCCGCCATGCCGCGCTTGACCCGGGCCGTCCCCGTGGTGCTCTCGTTGGTGGTCTGGTTGTTCGTCACGCCGAGCCCGCTCCTTGCGTACGTGAGGGATGATCAACGCCTCCATCGTACGGCGAGACCCACGCCACTCAACAGCGGTTGTGACCCTCGACGCGCAGGTCAGACACGGCGGCGTGGGGTCACTCACACTGGAGCCGGGACTCCCCCGTCCACCCGGTGCGGCGCTTGCGCGGCCACGCCGACTCGGAGATAGGCTGACGGCCCCGATTCCCTGCCGCCACATGGTCTTCGCGACTCCCACGCCCGGCGGCCCCGTCGACGTAAAGGTGCTCGGTGAAGATCAGCTTCCTCGTCCACTCGCTGTACAACATCGGCGGGACGATCAAAACGACCCTCAACACCGCCGAGGCGCTGGCCGATCTCGGACACGAGGTCGAGATAGCCACCGTCTTCCGGCGCCGCGAGGAACCCCTGTTCTCCGTGGACCCGCGAATCAAGGTCGTCGTCCTCGTCGACACCCGCAAGACCGCGCCGGCCCTGACGGGGACGGACGCCCGGCTCGCCGCGAAACCCTCCCGGCTCTTCCCGAAGACGGAGCCCCGACACCCGCAGTACAGCAGGTACGCCGACGAGCGCATCATCGAGTACCTGCGCGGCTGCGACGCCGACGTCATCGTCGGGACCCGACCGGGGCTCAACATCGCGATCGCGGCCCACGCCCCCGCAGGTCTCGTCAAGATCGGACAGGAACACCTGTTCCTCGACCGGCACGGGCGACGCCTCGAACGCAAGCTGTACCGCGCGTACCGCGGCCTCGACGCGGTGACGACGGTGTCGTCCACGGACGCCGACAGCTACCGCAAACGTATGCCCCGCATCGCGGCGAACGTGCACTTCATCCCGAACTCGATCCCGGCGACGTCGCTGCCGCCGAGCGACGTGACGGCCCGAACGATCATCGCGGCCGGCCGGATCGAGAAGATCAAGCGGTACGACCTGCTCATCGACGCCTTCGCGATGGTCCACACCGAACATCCGGAGTGGACACTGCGCATCTACGGCCACGGCCGGGAGACCAAGACCCTGCGTACGCTCGTCGAGGGTCGCGGTCTCCACGACTCCGTCCAACTCATGGGCACCTACACGCCGATCGACGCCGAATGGGTGAAGGGTTCGATCGCGGCCGTCACCTCCGAGATCGAGTCCTTCGGTCTCACCATCGTCGAAGCCATGGGTTGCGGACTTCCGGTCGTCTCGACGGCATGCCCCTACGGGCCCCCCGAGATCATCGACAGCGGCGTCACGGGCCTGTTGACACCGCCCGGGGATGTCGAGGCCTTCGCGAAGGCCCTGCGCGGCCTCATCGAGAACGAGGAGCAACGGCGGGCGATGGGCGCGGCCGCCCGGGAACACGCGAAGCGGTACACGCCCGCGCGCATCGGCGCGGAGTACGCCGCGCTGTTCGAGAGCCGTCTCAGCGCGCGAGAACGCACCGACACCGGTCCGGCCCTCGACGCCGCGAGCCGGGCGACGAGCCCCGACAGCGCGCTCGACTGCCACAGCGTCGACATGTCGACGCTGCGACTGGCGGGCCCCGCCGATCGGTTGAGCCTCGCTCAAGCGGAAACGACCGTGACACCGACCGGGGCCGACGGTGCCGCCTTCGTCAACCTCGACGACCTCGACGAAGGCGTCTGGACCGTGCTCCGCGACGGTGCCCCCGTGACGGCCGGGCGCGTCGACAGCCGGGCCCTCACCCGAGCGGGCGCGCGCGCCGACACGACCGGGATCGTCGTTCCCTACGCGGAACCGGGAACGGGCGCGCTCCTGGTGCGGGTGTGGCGACGTGACTGGTTCGCCGAGGTCACGTCGGTGTCCTGGCACGAAGCCCGGCTGCGGGTGACGGGGCGTCTCCTCGGCCCGGGACTGCCGAAGGGCACCGCGACGGGCACCGCGACCCTGCGCACCGATCCGAGCCGAGTACACGCCCTCACAACCACCACCGACGACGACGGTTTCAGCGTCGAGGTGGACACGGACGCGCTCACTCTGGCGGACGGCGGCGGCGCGGGCCTGTGGGATCTGCGGCTCTCCTTCGATCCCGAGTCAGCCGGAATCCGTGTCGGCAAGGTCTTCGACGACGTGGCGCTGCGCAAGAACACCCACCGATTCCCGGAACGCGTCGGCGTCGGCAGCGGTCGGGCGCTGCGAGTCAAGCCGTACTTCGCGATTGACAATCAACTGTCCATCAAGGTCACCGAGGCGGATTAGGCCAAGGATCGGGCGGACGTCGCCGGACCGAACCGCCAGCGAGGTCAGCTCGGATCGTCCATGTTGAAGTAAAGTGGCCGGTCGAGCTTTCGGTTGAGCCGCAGCATGCGCACCATCCGTCGGTCACGAACGGCGAGCGCGTCCCGGACGACGTCCGTATGCACCTGTTTGGCGATCGCGACGCGACGGTTCATCTTGCGGACCGCGTCCCAGGCGGGGTCGCCGTCGGCCAGCGGTAGCTGTCGCAGGACCCTCGTCAGGTCGTTCTCGGCGGGTTCGCGTTCGGGTGGGAGTGCGTCCAGGGTCGCGAAGGCGGCGACCCGGAGCGCATCAGTGTGACCGCCGAGCACGTCCCGGCGGGTGTCCGCGAGCGACAGGGCGGTCTCCGCTCGCTGGTTGAGCTTGGCGACGAGCGCGGCCGAGGCGTCCGCCGCTCGCGTGTGCAGACGTTCGAGCCGTGTCGCGATCCACGTGACGTACGCGGCCAGGACCGCCACCAACAGGATCGTGCCGACCAACCACCACATGTCCGTCTGTCCTATGTCCGCGGTGACCGTCGTCGCGGTCACGTGGTCTCCAATTGCCTGCTGAGTTCGGTGTCGCCCGCCGTGACGGCGGAACCGGTCGCCTCGATGGCGGCGTGGTAGACGTCGAGCACCCATTCCGCGACGAAGCGCCAGTCGTAGTCCGTGACGATCTCGTCGGCTCGCGCCACGAGGCCCGCCATGCGTTGGGGATCGGACAGCAGGGCGTCGATCGTGTCGGCGAGCGCGGTCGCGTCCCCGACTGGGAAGAGCGCGCCCGCCGTGCCGTCGGCGAGGACGCGTCGAAAGGCGTCGATGTCGCTGGCGATGACGGGGGTTCCGGCCGACATCGCCTCGGTGAGGATCATCCCGAAGGACTCGCCGCCGGTGTTGGGCGCGATGTAGGCGGTGACGCTGCGAAGCATGCGGGCCTTCGTGACGTCGTCGGCCATGCCGAGGAAGACGATCCGCTGCGCGACGTCGGGTGGGACGCCACGCAGTGCCTCGGCCTGTTCGCCGGGGCCGAGCACCAGCAGCCGCAGACCGGGGCGGGAACGGGCGAGGGCGACGAACGCGTCGCACAGGATCGGGAAACCCTTGCGCGGCTCGGTGAAGCGACCGACGAAGCCGATGGCGCCGTCAGGACCGGGCCAACCGTCGAGGGGTTCGGCGGCCGCGAACTGGTCGACGATGACGCCGTTGGGGATCTCGACGGCGCCGCCGCCGAGGTGCTCGACCTGCACACGGCGGGCCGACGCGCTGACGGCGATGCGAGCGGCGATGCGTTCGAGGACGAGTTGGGCGACACCCTTGCCCGCCAACAGGGTCCGCGAGCGGGTGATCGCGGTGTGGAAGGTGGCGACGACCGGTCCGGAGGACGCGGCGCAGGCCAGCAGCGACAGGCTTGGCGAGAGCGGCTCGTGGACGTGGAGCACGTCGAAGGCGCCGTGTTTGATCCATCGACGTACCCGTGAGGCCGAGATCGGCCCGAATGACAGGCGCGCGACGGAACCGTTGTACGGCACCGGGATCGCGCGTCCAGCGGGGACGACGAACGGTGGCAGCTCGTCGTCGTGTTCGGCGGGAGCGAGGACGCTGACATGGTGGCCGAGGCCGATGAGAGTCTGCGCGAGGTCACGGATATGCCCTTGGACGCCACCGGGGACGGAGAAGGAATACGGGCTGACTATTCCGATTCTCACGTGGGCACCTTCATTCAGTTGTGGACGGTGACACGGGCAGGTCGGACAACCACAGTCGTTGCAGCATATGCCAATCCGCCGGAGCGACGGCGATGCCGGCGGCGAAGGCGTCCGCCATGGCCTGTGTGACCGCGGCGACGCGATCGGCGAGCCGCCCGTCCGTCGGGATCGGGATCGGTCCTTCCACCTTGCCATAGCCGCGATGTGGCCCGTCGTTGCGGACGACGACGGTGTAGAGCGGGGCCTTCGTGCGAATCGCGAGTAGCGCTGGACCGACGGGCATCCGCGTCTTCTCTCCGAAGAAGTCCACTTCGACTCCGTTGGAGGAGAGGTCGCGGTCGGCGACGATCGGGACCACATGGCCTTGGGCGAGCCGCTCGGCCAGGACCGTGCGGGCTGGGCGTTCGCCCCCGGTGTGGGGAACGATCTCCATACCGAGGCCGCGCCGGAACTCGACGAAACTCTCGAAGACGGAATCGGGCCGCAGGCGTTCGACGACGGTCGTCAGCGGGTAGCCCTTGGTCGTCACCCAGGCGCCCGCGAGGTCCCAGTTGCCCGAGTGCGGGATCGCCATGATGACCCCGGTGCCCTCGGCGCGGTGCTTGTCGAACACCTCGTAACCGTCGAGCATGAACCGGTCGAGGATGTCCTGACGACCGTAGGACGGCAGGCGGAACGACTCGCACCAGTAGCGGGCGTACGACCGCATCGCGTCGCGAACGAGCGCGTCCATCTCCGAGTTCGACACCTCGGGACCGACGACGCGTCGAAGGTTTCGCCGCAGTTGACGCACGCTTGCCCCGTTGCGACGGGTCGCTCGGTCCGCGGCGGCCCGGAACAGCGCGCCGGCAACCGATTCCGGCATGGCGCGCACGAGTCGCCACGCGGCGGCGTATCCGAATCCGATGACACTGTCACGCATTGTCCGGATCAACATCCTCGCTCAGTTGCCGCCGCACGTGCAGGACGCGTTGCGCGACGGTCACCACCGACATCACCGCCAACAGCCACAGGGTGACGGCCATGGCGTACGGCACACCAACGATGTGTATCAACGCTCCTATACCTATGAGGATCAGCCGTTCGGGGCGTTCGGCGATGCCGACATCGCAGGACGCGCCGAGGCTCTCGGCTCTGGCCTTCGTGTACGACACGACCTCGGCGGCGACCAGGCAGATGAGCGCGGCCACCGCCGACGAGCGATCACCGCTGACAGCCAACCAGTAGGCAAGACTGGCGAATATCGCGCCGTCGGCGATCCGATCCATCGTAGAGTCCAGCATCGCCCCGAAGCGGCTGGACACGCCCTTGGCTCGCGCCATCGCTCCGTCGAGCAGATCCGTGCACACCGCCAACGCCACGACGACGAGCCCCCATGCCAACTGCCCCCGCGCAACCAGGAACACACAACCGGCGACCACCCCCGTCGTCCCGATCAGCGTGATCACATTGGGCGCCAGGCCCAACCGCACGAGTCCGGCTCCGATCGGGTCCAAAACTTTCGCCGCAGCCGCCCGGCCCGCCACGTTGAGAAACTTAGCCATTTCGCCCATCATCCGGACGAAATCGACAGTGGGCTCCTCAGTGCAGACTTCGCCCGGCCTCAGCCTGCCTGCGCGCCCCCACGATATCGGTAGCGACGGCTCGCAACCGCTCACCATCGCCGATCGTGACCGGAACGCTCGAATTGTCCGTCCGCGCGGTCGGCGCGCGGAGCCGCCGAAGCGGACCGCCATACTGGTGGCGTTTGTGTCCGTCATGGCCGGTGGGGTGCCCCGGTGAGAGTGGAGGTCGAGTTGTCCGAGACGAAGGCGCTATCCGTGCCGATGACAGGACGGCAGGTCGCGCTGATCGGCAAGGCCGGGGTCGGGAAGAGCACGCTCGCGGCGTCACTCCGGCGCGTCGCGGGTGCGGCGGACGGCCGGCAGATCCACCCGACGACCGGTGTGGAGGTGACCGTCGCGGAGTGGCGTGGCGTTCCCGTGACCGTCCTCGACACCCCCGGCGACGCGGATTTCGTCTCGGCGGTGCGCGCGGGGCTGCGCGGCGTGGACGGCGCGATCTTCGTCGTCTCGGCGGTCGACGGGTTGGACGCGGGGATCCAACTGCTGTGGGAGGAGTGCGGCGCTGTCGGCCTGCCCCGCGCCGTCGTCGTGACCGGACTCGACGATCCGCGCGCCGACATGGACGAGACCGTCGCGCTCGCGCAGCGTCTGTTCGGCGACACCGTCCTGCCGATTCAGCTGCCCCTGTTGGGCGACGACGAGGCGGTCGCTGGGTTGATCGACCTGATCACCGCCGACATCCGTGACTACTCGACCGGACTGCCGCCGATCATCAGGGAACCCGAGACCGTCCATTGGGAAGGGACCGAGGAGGCTCGGGAGACGCTCATCGAGACGGTCATCGCCGACAGCGAGGACGAGACCCTCCCCGACCGGTACCTGTCGGGTGAGGAGATTCCCGACGACGCGCTCGTCGCTGACATGCAGGCGGCGGTGGGGCGCGGGGTTTTCTATCCGGCCCTGCCCGTCGACGCGCGGACCGGCGTCGGTGTCGACGTGCTGCTGGATCTCATCGTCGACGGCTTCCCGCCACCCGGTGACGCCACGCCACCGCCCGCGATGGTGAACGGTGAGCCGGCTCCACCGCTGAGCACCGACCCCGCCGCACCGGCGGTGGCGTCGATCCTGCGCGCGAACGGTCCCCAGGACGCGCGCACCTGCCTGGTACGGGTGCACACCGGAACGGTGCGGACCGGCTCGACAACGGTCGCAGGGGAATCCGTCGACGTTCGAAAGATCCACAATGTCTATACATCGGACGGTTCGCCGGTTCCCGCACTGACGGCGGGCGAACTCGGGATGATCGAGCTGACGGGCCCGGCGACGGCCGGGGACACCGTCACCGACGGCCCTGCGACCACCATCGTCGAACCGTGGGAACGCGTCGCGGCGACCTGGCCCATCGCGATCGCCGAGGACACGGACGCCCGCGCCCTCGCCGCGCTGCGGGAACTCGCGAGGGACGACCGCGATCTGAGACTCGCCGTCGAGTCCGGCACCGGGCAGTTGCTGCTGTGGTGCGTCGGAGAGACCCACGCGACGGTGACGATGGACCGCCTGCGCCGAAACGGGCACGCACTACCAACCGCGCCCGTCGCCATCGCGGTGCGCGGCACCGTGACGAACCCGGCGACGGCGACCGGTGAGACGGGCGTCGTCTGCACCGTGACCCCGCTTCCGACCGAGACCGGCACCACGATCGACCGCGCCGACCCGCACCTCTCCCCCGACGGTTCGCGCATCGAGCACGGCGCTCGCCTGGGCCTCGCCGAGGGCGGCTTCCCCGGTGTCGTCACGACCGACCTGGCGGTCGACGTCAGCATCACCGGCGCGGCCCTCACCTTGACCGGCGAGGCCCTCGAACGCGCCGTCGCCGACAGCGTGTCGGCCGCCGTCGCGGCCGCCGGTCCGATCCTGCTCGAACCCGTGGATCTCGTTCGCATCACGCTGGCGCAGAGCTATGTCCGACCCGTGCTAGCCGATCTCACGGCGCGCCGTGGCGTCTGGATGCGAACCGACACCGACGACCGCGACCGCGCCGTCATCACCGCCCACCTCCCCGCGATCGAACTGAACCGTTACATAGTGGACCTGAGGGAGCTTTCAGCGGGATCGGGATTCTTCGATCGACAGTTCGACCACCACCGACAGGTGCCAGTGGACGGTCAACCGACGATTCTTAGTATTGTTGCGGCCCAAGAGGAACCAATGGATCAAAGTTCATAACGGACTACCATCGGGTCCCGACATTTCGGATTGTCCGGGCAGGACGTACCGCGCAGGCAACACCTTGCGGTGGATTCGTAACATTGACCACTATGAGACGACGGCTCACGCAATGGCCGCCAACCTTCCTACGCCCGGGGGGATTCGCGGTCGCCCGGCCGTACTCCGGTTCACGGAACCCACCGCCCGACATGCCGATCCTCGTAAAGCGCAGCCGACTGTTCCACCTGCTCATTCCGGGCTCGCTCGGATTCGGGATCTTCGTGGCCGACGTCTACGTGCCCCTCACGGAACCGAACCCGCTCGCCGACCCGACGGCGGAACAGCTCGGCGTCCTCGTCCTCGTGGGCGTGCTCTGGGGGCTGTTGACCTGGCGAATCCTCAGCACCCGCTCCCCGCTCATCGCCGCCGACCACTCCGGTCTGTGGATCCGTCCGACGATCCTGTCCCGGCAGGTCGTGTGGCTGCCGTGGGCGCTCGTGGCGTCCGTCTCCGGGCCGAGACACCGCCGACACCCCGACAGCGCCTCATGGGGGCTCCTACGGGTGACCATCGACGCCGAGGTCGACGTCGCCCTCAGCACCCGGAGCCCGGGTGAGGAACGTGTACGGAACCGGCTGATCCGCGACGGCGTCTCCCTGCCTCTCAGTCAGGGTCAGCGGGCGCCCGGACGCGTCGCGACCGCGCTCAACGAACTGCGCCGCGCGCAGGACCCGTCACACCGATTACTCGTCCACGGCGGACGAGTTCCAGGCGTCCGCGAGCAACCGCCGCGTGTCGGTCAACAACTGCGGCAGGACCTTCGTGCGGGCGATGACCGGCATGAAATTGCCGTCGCCGCCCCATCTGGGCACAACGTGCTGATGCAGGTGACCGGCGATCCCGGCGCCCGCGACCCGACCCTGGTTCATCCCGATGTTGAAGCCGTCGGCGGCGCTGACGTACCGGATCACCCGTATCGCGCGCTGCGTCACGCTGGCGAGCTCGGCGGTCTCCGCGTCGTCCAGGTCCGTGTAGTCGGCGACGTGCCGGTACGGACACACCATCACGTGGCCCGCGTTGTACGGGTACAGGTTCAAGACGCAGAAGACGAGCGCTCCCCTGGCGACGATGAGGCCCTCGTCGTCGTCGAGTTTGGGCATCTCGCAGAACGGGCAACCCGTCGAGGCGGAATCCGGGCCGGTCGGCTTGTTCTCACCCTTGATGTACGCCATCCGGTGCGGCGTCCACAGCCGCTCCAGCCCATCGGGTGTTCCGGCTCCGATCACGCTCGCGTCGTCAGTCACGGGCGTGATCCTATTGCGCGTGGCGTGACATGGCGACGCCCACCCCAGCACGTGGTGGGGTGGGCGTCGTCGTCGATCAATGGTGCGTGTTCGACGGTGCCGGATCGGTCGAACGAGCGGCCGTCAGGCGGTGATCCAGGTCTGCCAGAGGTCGGAATGCAGGTCCAACCACTTCTTCGCGGCATCCTCGGGGCTCATGCCCGCCTCGGTGATGTCGAACGCGACCTGGCTCTGGTCGTCCGAGCTCCAGGCGAAGTTCTTGATGAGGCGGAACGCGTCCCCGCCGTTCTTCGCGAAGTCCTTGGACACGACCGTGTTCAGCTCCAAGGGCCCGTAACCGCACATCTTCTTCTCGGTGCAGTCCTTGTCCTTGGCGTCGTACTCGGGGAACTCCACCGGCACCAGGTCCATCTCCGTGAACAGCCAGTGCGGCTGCCAGAAGTAGAACAGCACCGGCTCCTTCTTGTTGACGGAGTCGCGTGCGGCCTCGATCAGCTTCTCCTCGCTGCCGACGCTCACGACCTCGACCGGCAGGTTGAGGTTCGCGATGATCTCCTTCTCGCTGGAGACGTAGTCGTCGTCGCCGACCAGTAGCTGGACCTTGCCCTTGGACTTGGAGGTCTGCAGGACGTCCACGTATTCCGCGAGCTTCGAGTGCTTCTCGATTCCCGGGTACTCGTCCTTCACCCATTTCGGCATCCACCAGCCGATCTGGCCGTCGACACCGGTGTAACGGGCGATCTGCGCGTAATCCCGCGCGGACGGCTCCTCCTCGGCCTTGACGTCGAACTTTCCCCAGTCCTCGGCGATGACGTCGATGGTGCCAGCCTCAAGTGCCTCCCAGGTTTCGTCACCACCGAGCTCCTGATAGGTAACGTCGTATCCGAGCTCGTTCTTGAGGAGGTAACCGAGGACCGCGGCGTTGGCCTCGTAGCCCGCCCAGTTCTCCAAGGCGATGACTACCTCGCCTCTGGTCTCCTCCGTGGTTTCGGTGGGCGAGCCGCAACCGGCTACGACCGTCAACACCGCGACGGCTCCGGCAAGTAGCTTCATGCGCATATTGAAATCCAACCCATTCGTTGCATACGTCGTGGAGAACCTACTAGCTCGACTCATCTCTAATGGCGGCAGGTCGAGATAAACGGCCGGAACGTACTCAACCGTTCGTGGGGGATGCGATACGCCACCGCATCCCCCCTACGAATTCCTACTTCGCGGCAATGGAATCCAGGAAGTCGGGGTTCTCGTCGAGCCAGGCCTGAGCACCCGCCTCGTGGTCGTCCTTGTTCTGGTTGAAGATGTAATCTTCCAGGCTGCCGAGCTGCTGATCGTCCATCTTGAACTTCGCGAGCATGGCGTTGACGTCCGGGAAATCCTTCGCGAAGCCCTTTCGAGCCAATGTGGTGATCTCTTCGGCGGTCCCGAGGGTCGCCTCCGGATCGGCCAAGTCCTTCAGATCGTAATTGGCGTAGGCCCAGTGCGGGTGCCACAATGTGACCACAATTGGCTCATTATTGGCGATGGCGGCGTCGAGTTCCGTCAACATCGTGGCGGTGCTGGACGTTACGAGCTCCATCTTGCCGTCGAGCCCGTAGGTCGGGATGACCGATTCCTGGGTCGCCTTCGTCAAGCCGGCGCTGTCCTCGATGCCGATGATCTCGCCGTCGAACAGGTCGGCGTTGTCGGCGAGCTCGTCGAGCGAGTCGACCTCGACGTACGACGGCACGGCGATGCTCAACGCGGCGTTGTCGTACCAAACGCCGACCTGCTCGATCTTGTCGCCGTACTCGGCCATGTAGGACTCGTGGGTGGTGGGCAACCAACCGTCGAGGAACAGGTCGACGTCCCCGTTCGCCATGCCCTCGAAGATGAGGCCGGCCTCCAACTCGGTGGTCTTGACCTCGTAACCCTGCTCCTCGAGCACGAGCTTCCACAGGTTGGTGGCCGCGACGGCCTCGTCCCAACCGATGTAGCCGATGGTGATTTCCTTGTCATTGGCGTCGTCACCGCCACAGGCGGTGAGCGAACCGGCGAGCGCCAGCGCGGCGATGCCGGCGCCCAGGGTGCGGGCGATCGGGGATTTCTTCATGTTTCCTTCCGCTTTCCTTCTTGGGGGATGGAACGGACCGAGCACTGTCGGCTCCGTCGGATGGTTTGGGGGGTCAGACTTTCGATCGCGACGCTTGGACCCGCGCGACCTTCGTGCGTTTGGCGAGGGAGTCGGTGACACGGTCGAGGAAGATCGCGACGATGACGACCGCGAGGCCGCTGTTGAAGCCCTTCGCGAGGTCGACGCTGTTCAGTGCGCTCATGATGATGCGCCCGAGACCGTCTCCACCGACCATGCCTGCGATGACCACCATGGACAGTGACAGCATGATGACCTGGTTGACGCCCGCCATGATCGTCGGCATGGCCAGTGGCAGTTTGATCCGCGTCAGGATCGTCGACGGGGACGCGCCGAAGGACTCTCCGGCCTCGATCACCTCACGGTCGACCTGACGGATGCCCAGCTCGGTCAACCGGACGCCGGGCGGCATGCAGAACACGATCGTCGCGATGACACCGGGCACGACGCCGACGCCGAAGAACGCCACGGCGGGAATCAGATAGACGAAGGCGGGCATCGTCTGCATGAAGTCGAGGACGGGCCGGGCCACTCGGCCGACGACCCGGTTCTCGGCGGCGAGGACCCCTATCGGGATGGCGATCAGCAACGCCAGCGCACTCGAGACGATGACGAGTGACAACGTCATCATCGTCTGCTCCCAGAACGGGGTCCAGGCGACAAGGCCCATCATCAGCAGCGTCGTCGCGCCGAACTTCCAGCCGCGGACCCAGAATCCGATCAGGGCGAACAGCACGACCATGAGCGCCGACGGGAAGAACGTCAGGACGTCGGTGAGCGAGTCGACGAGCGACTCCACTCCGTCGGCCACCGATCGGAAGAACGGACGCAACTCGACCTTCGCCCAATCCACGATCGACTCGAAGAACGGTCCGATCGGCATGTCGGGCAGGCGTTCCCACAGGTTCTCGTCGAACCAGTCGGACAACGGCTCAAGAGCGGAATCGGTGCGGCTCATGCTGGTTCCTCCGTCGTCGACGCGGGTTCGGATGGGGACACGGGCGGAGCGGATGCCGGATTTGTACCACTATGGACTGACCCGAGAGCGCTGAGCAGCGTCAACCTCGGAATGACACCGACGAGCGAGCCGTCGGAGCTCGTCACGTGCAGCGGAAGGCTGTTCTCGGCGCTGGGCGCGAACAAATCCGCCACCGGGGTGTCGGCAGTCACCGTGTGGCAGTTCTGCGGAGCCGTGCTGCGCGGGGGTGGATCCATGATCGAAGCCGCGGTCAGGACGCGAGTGCGGTCGACGTCGGCGATGAACTCGGCGACGTAGTCGTTGGCAGGCTGCGTCAGGATCTCCTCGGACGTACCGATCTGGACGATCCGACCGTCCCGCATCACGGCGATCCGATCACCGATGCGCATCGCCTCGTTCAGGTCGTGCGTGATGAACACGATGGTCTTGCCGAGTTCGGCCTGCAGCTCCAGCAGCTGGTCCTGGACCTCGCGCCGGATCAGCGGATCGAGCGCGGAGAACGCCTCGTCCATCAGCATGATCGGCGTGCCGGCCGCGAGCGCGCGGGCCAGACCGACGCGTTGACGCATCCCGCCGGACAGCTCGGACGGGAGCTTGTCGTCCCAGCCGCCCAACCCGACCATCTCGATCGCGTCGAGCGCGGCGACCTTTCGCTCCGCCGGACGAACCCCGGCGACCTCGAGGCCGAACGCCACGTTGTCGAGGACCGTGCGGTGCGGCAGCAGCGCGAAGTGCTGGAAGACCATGCTGATCTGCTGTTGACGCAGGCGACGAAGTTCCGACGGAGACAGGCTCGCGAGGTCGACACCGCCGACCGTGACCGTTCCCGCCGTCGGAGTGAGAAGGCCGTTGAGCATCCGGATCAACGTCGACTTTCCGGAGCCCGACAAACCCATGACCACGAAGATCTCGCCGGGTCGGACGTCGAACTCGGCGTCGATGACGGCGGCGGTCACATTGAGGTCGGCGATCTCGTCGCGGTGGACTCCGGTCTCCAGCGGAGCGATCGCCCGTTCGGGGCGCTTGCCGAAGATCTTGTACAACGCGGTGACGGCGAGGGCCGGCGCTTGGCCGGTCGCGTCGTCGGTACTCGTATCCACGATTGCTACTTCCTGGTGGTGACGCCGCGGGGGCGACGTCGCTGTCACGCACGCGAACAGCCTCAATAGACGTTCAGCGGCGAATCAAAGGGGTGAATGGGGTGATGCGTCCTCCCAGAGCCGAGTTACAGGCACACGAGTCCGCGACAGGTAACGTCGCGGGTGGCTACCCGAACACAGGAGGGCGAGTGGCGGGGGCCGGAGGCGACCCCGCTCGCGCAGACGGCGCACCGCGCCGTCGAGACCACCGAGCACCGCGTCCCCGCGATGAGCACGCTTGCGAACCCACCGACGACGGCGTCACGCCGGGCACGTCGGAGACGGAATGGCCGTCACGGTTCGTCAGACTCACGGTTCCTTGGGGGCGGTCGGGGGCGGGAGCGAACCGACGCCACGTGACCCATCGGACACAACGGGTGTGAACGTGTCGATTCGCCGTTGGTCGAACACGGTAGCCGACGGGCCGGTCCCGCAAATCGGCGGGTGTCCGATTGTCGACGATCTGATGATGCGACAACACACCGTACGCTCGGACAACGCCCCGACAGACGCCCGAAACGACACATCCCGTCGAGCCGTCGACCGAACCGTCAATCCACAGTGATGAGATCCCGACCCGTACGACTCACGACGCGCCCGGCCGCGATCGACCACGCCCGGGCTGCCCGTCTCCCGCGCCCCGACACGGTCGGCAACCTCTACACTTCACCCAAAGTCATCGGGTTACGGGGGTCCCGGTCCACATGAGTCTGCACGAGTTGTCGCTCATGCTCCTCATCGGAGGCGGCGTGCTTCTCGTGTGCATCGCGGCCGTCACGATGTTCAACAAGGTCGGGCTGCCCGCGCTGTTGGCGTTCCTACTGCTCGGCACGCTGCTCGGCGACGACGCGATAGGTTTCGCCTTCCACGACGTCGAGGTGATCCAGCCGATCGCCATGGTCGCGCTCGCTCTGATCCTCATCGAAGGTGGATTCAGCACCCGCTGGCGAGACATCCGACCCATCCTCCTGCCTGCGAGCGTCCTCGCCACAGTCGGCGTCGGCATCAGCATCGGGCTCACCGCCGTCGCGACCCGTCTCCTCCTCGACTGGGATTGGCGGATGGCGCTTCTCGTCGGCGCGATCATCGCGTCCACCGACGCCGCCGCCGTATTCTCCGTGCTCAGAAACCTGCGCCTGCCGCGTCGCGTCGCGGGCCTGCTCGAAGCCGAGTCCGGCTTCAATGACGCGCCGACGGTCATCCTCGTCCTCGCTTTCAGCGTTCACACCGAAGCGGAGTCCCCCCTGCTGATCGTTCTCGACCTGGCGTACCAGCTCGCGGGCGGTGCCGTCATCGGGATAGTCGTGGGCTGGGCCGGGGCGTGGGGGGCGCGACGCATCGCCCTACCCGTCGCCGGCCTGTACCCGCTGGGCACCGTCGGGCTCGGCATCATCGCGTTCGCGGCGGCCGGGACGATCGACGCCAGCGGCTTCCTCGCCGCGTATCTGGCCGCACTCGTCCTCGGTAACAGCCGCCTACCTCACCAGGGCGCCACGCTGTCCTTCGCGCAGGGCACCGGTTGGCTCGCTCAGATCGGACTGTTCGTCATACTCGGGATGCTCGTCGAGCTGCCGGAACTCCTCAACGCCGTCGTGCCCGCGCTCGTCATCGGCGCGGCCCTGCTACTCGTCGCCCGCCCCATAGCGGTAGCGCTGACACTGACACCGTTCCGCATCGCCGCCGCCGATCAGGCGTTCATCGCCTGGGCGGGGTTGCGCGGTGCCGTCCCGATCGTGCTCGCGACGATTCCGATCGTCGCCGACGTCGACGGTTCCGCGATGCTCCTCAACGTCGTCTTCGTGCTGGTCATCATCTTCACGGTCGTCCAGGGCCCGAGCCTCCAACACATCGCCCGCTGGCTCGGCCTTGCCACCCACAGCGCCTTCGTCGACGTCGACATCGACTCCGCTCCGCTGGACGTGCTCGGCGCGGGAATCATGACCGTCACCATCGGTCCCCGATCGGGGCTGCACGGCTTGTATCTGTACGAGCTGCGCCTGCCCGAACGCAGCGTCGTCAACAGCATCGTTCGCGACGGGCAGCTCTTCGTGCCGGGACAGGACGAACGGTTGCGTTCCGGCGACGAACTCATGATCATCACGATGCGCGGAAGCCGCGACGCGACCGAGGCACGACTGCGCGCGGTCGCCCGGCGAGGACGGCTCGCCGGTTGGTACGGCGAATACGGTGCGGAATGACGGCGGCCGGCGTGAACCGGCCGCCGTCGACGACTACAGTTCCGCGACCTCGGCGGTCGGCCCGACGTTGACACGGGACTCGACGACCTCGACGACATGGGCGATCGCGTCGGCCATGCTGACGCCGTTGCGTTGCGAACCGTCCCGGTAGCGGAACGAGACGGTCCCCGCCTCCTGGTCGGCGTCGCCAGCGAGGATCATGAACGGGATCTTCTGAAGTTGCGCGTTACGGACCTTCTTCTGCATCCGATCGGCCGAGGTGTCGACCTCGCACCGGATGCCCGCCGCACGGAGAGCGGCGAAGAACTCCTCCAGGTAGGGAACGTTCTCGTCCCGGATCGGGATGCCAACGGCCTGGACGGGCGCGAGCCACGCCGGGAACGCGCCCGCGTAGTGCTCGGTGAGCACGCCGAAGAACCGCTCGATCGAGCCGAACAGCGCGCGGTGGATCATCGCGGGCCGCTGGCGGCTCCCGTCGGCGGCCGAGTACTCCAGACCGAACCGTTCCGGCAGATTCAGGTCGAGCTGGACCGTCGACATCTGCCAGGTCCGGCCGATGGCGTCCTTGGCCTGGACCGAGATCTTCGGGCCGTAGAACGCCGCCCCACCGGGATCGTCCACGAGCTCCAGACCGGACTCCCCCGCCGCCTCGATCAGCGCGGCGGTCGCCTCCTCCCAGACCTCGTCGCTGCCGACCGACTTCTCCGGGTTGCGAGTGGACAGTTCGAGGTAGAAGTCGTCGAGGCCGTAGTCCTTCAGCAGGTCCAGAACGAAGGTCAGAGCGGTCTTGAGCTCGTCGACCATCTGCTCCTTGGTGCAGAATATGTGCGCGTCGTCCTGGGTCAGGCCGCGCACACGGGTCAGGCCGTGAACCACACCGGACTTCTCGTAGCGGTAGACCGTGCCGAACTCGAACTCCCGCATCGGAAGCTCACGATAGGACCGACCCCGAGACCGGTAGATGAGAATGTGCATCGGGCAGTTCATCGGCTTGAGGTAGTAGTCCGCGCCGTCGACCTCCATCGCCGGATACATGCCGTCGGCGTACCAGTCGAGGTGCCCGGACTCCTCGTACAGATGACTCTTGGTGATGTGCGGGGTGTTGACGAAGTCGTACCCGGCCTCCTCGTGGCGACGACGCGAGTGGTTCTCCATCTCGCGGCGAATGATGCCGCCCTTCGGGTGGAACACGGGCAGGCCGGAGCCGATCTCGTCGGGGAACGAGAACAGGTCGAGCTGACTGCCGAGCCTGCGGTGGTCGCGCTTCGCGGCCTCCTCGAGCAGACGCAGGTGCGCCTTCAGGGCGTCTTTCGACGGCCACGCGGTCCCGTAGATGCGCTGCAACTGCGGGTTCTTCTCCGAACCCATCCAGTACGCGGCGGCCGATCGCATGATCTTGAACGCCGGAATGTGCCTTGTGGAGGGAAGGTGCGGACCGCGACAGAGATCTCCCCACGCCCGTTCACCGGTCTTGGGGTCGAAGTTGTCGTAGATACTGAGCTCACCACCGCCGACCTCCATGACCTCCTCGGCGTCCACATCGCCCTTGATGTCGACGAGCAGCAGTTTGAACGGCTCGTGGGCGAGTTCCCGCTTCGCCTCCCCGACCGACTCGAAGTTGCGGCGAACGAAGGTCTGACCGGACTTGATGATCTCCTGCATGCGCTTCTCGATGCGCTTCAGGTCATCCGGTTGGAACGGCTCCGGAACGTCGAAGTCGTAGTAGAAGCCGTCCCGGATCGGCGGGCCGATACCGAGTTTCGCCTCGGTGTTGAGGTCCTGAACCGCCTGCGCGAGCACGTGCGCGCACGAGTGTCGCAGAACGTTCAGGCCATCCGGGCTGTCGATGGCGACGGGCTCGACCGACGTGTCGGTCTCTGGAGCCCAGGAAAGGTCGCGAAGCGTGCCTGAGGCGTCGCGGACC
The DNA here is from genome assembly GCF_965137155.1 of Stackebrandtia soli. Lineage (NCBI taxonomy): Bacteria > Bacillati > Actinomycetota > Actinomycetes > Glycomycetales > Glycomycetaceae > Stackebrandtia > Stackebrandtia soli. The sequence continues at coordinate 845 of NZ_CBCRZX010000013.1, read as the reverse complement.
ACCACGATCGCCTTGGCGCCGGTGGTGGGCAGCTCCGCATTGGCAATCGCATCGGCGCACGTAGTCCCGGCCGGAACGACGACGGGGTCGGTCACGGGGGACGATGGCAGTGCGGACACGATGGATCTCCTTTGAGAAGTCAGTGGTATTGCCGCCGAGCGGTTCTCGGCAGACAACATCGTAGTCCGAGGCATACGGCCAGCTCGACCCGATATTGCGGCCGCACGCCGAGCGCCCACGTCGCAGGACAGCGGGGCGAAACCGCAGCGGAACGAGCGGCGGCGGAAGCCCTTCGCGGGGCAGGACGTCGGTGCTCCAACGTCCTCCCCCGTCAGGCATCACACCCCGATGTGGGCTATGACTGTCGCTTCCAGAACGATCCCCGCTTGGTGGGAGGCGCGGTCGGAGTCGAGGACGGCCCGTCCTCCGTCGTCATCGTCCCTCGCACGGTTGCCACAACCTCGCCGACGACCGTGCGGGCGCGAAGCCAGAGCGCGGTCGGGTCGCCACCACCGGTCTCACACGCGGCGAGCGCGTCAACCAGTTTGGACAGACGCTCCCCTTCGGCGGCCAGGCCGTCGATCGCGGCGAGCTGCTGCGCGACGAACGTGAGCCTGGATGCCATGTCGCTCAATGCCATGCGGATCGCCTGCGAGGACGCGGGCGGAGCCTCGGCGAGCAGCACCCGTTCCGGCTCGAGCGCGTCGAGAACGGATTGGTTCCCACCGACGGGTTGTGGACGGCGCACCGGGTTGACCGGCGCGATACGGCCACCGATACGGGCTCTGCCGCCTCGGGCGAAGGGCGCGCCCTTCGGTGCTCCGCCGGGGGCCGGGGCCGGGGGC
>NZ_CBCRZX010000012.1:0-107767 GCF_965137155.1 Stackebrandtia soli | reverse complement strand
GGATGCCGTCGGTCGCGCCACCGTACCCGGACCGGAGGCGGTGGGTCGCGCGGCGATCCCGGTCGNGNCNGNGNNCGGCGCGGTGGTGATCGGGCGGCCGAGGACGAGGCAGCCGATTCCCAGCGTGTACAGGCCGACCAGGGCCAGGACTCCCGTTGTGTAGCCGGAGGATCCGCCGCCGCCCAGCGTCCATGCGAGAGCGACAATGGACGGTCCGATGGTGGCGGACAGGCTGCGGACCGTGGCGAACATGCCGCCCGCCGCGCCGATCGACTCGGATGGGGTCACTCCCATGAGATAGGTGTTGATCGGGCCGTTGAACAGTCCTCCGCCGACTCCGATCACGATGGTGCGCCAGATCAGGTCCCACACCGAGGAACTCGCGTCGAGCATCGTCAGCGACGCGATACCGGCGAGCGACACGATCGCGCCGAGCATCGCGATGAGATAGGAGCCGAAGCGGTCCGCCAGCCAGCCCGCCACCGGCGAGATCGGGGCCATCGCGCCGCTGAACGCGAGCAGCACCAGCCCCATCGTCGTCGGCGACTTGTGCAGTTCTCCCTCGATGAAGTACGGCAGCAGGAACGACACGAGGCCGACCATCATCGCCATCAACATGAGCCCGAGCGAGGACCAACCGAGCGCGCGAGAGGCGATGATCCGGACGAGCGGGCGACTCGTTCCCAGCCGGGTCCACGTCACCGCCAACACGACGGCGACGACGCCCAGCCCAATCGAGAGCATTGTGGACACGTTCGTGAACTCGAAGGCCAACAGCAGGGCCGTCACCGCGCCGCCCATCACGGCCGCGTCCCGCAGCAACGTCACCGACGGGACCGGCAGTCCCTTGCGGTTGTCCGGGATCGCCCGCCACCCCACCCACGCCGCCGCCGCGACGACGGGCAGCTTCATGACGAACACGGCGGGCCAGCCGAGCGCGTCGGCGATGAACCCGCCCAGGGGCGCGCCGACGATGCCGCCGAGCGTCATGATCGTGATGACGAAACCGATCGCGCGTCCCCGCTGGTCGGGCCGAACACTCGTCGACACGATCGGCATGTACACGGCCATCGTCAACACGCCAGCGACTCCCTGTAGGACACGGGCGGCGACGAGCAGACCGAAGGTCGGGGCGATGGCGGCGGCCACGCTCATGACCGCGACCCCGCCCATCGACAGGAGGAAGACCGCCCTCAGATTCGCCCGGTCGGCCCACTGTCCGGCCGAGATCGCGATGGCAGCCATCGGCAGCGAGTATCCGAGGACGACCCAGGCGGTCGCCGCCGCCGACACATCGAACTGACGGCCGATGCTCGGCAAGGTCACGGACGCGATCGTCATGTCGGACGTGACGATCAACATCGCCATCGCGAGCGCTATGACTGGCGCCCAGTGCGTGACGGCTTCGGCCTGGTGACCGGATTGTTTGATGTCTGTCATGTGATGAACGGTAGTTTCGCGTTGACCCGCACGGCATCCGTCAAGTGACGGTATCCGGGCCCCGTCGGCGACGGCGCGTCCGTGGTCGTTCGACCTTCGCTTGGCGATCTGCCTGTCGGTCGTCCTCAACCCGCCTTGCAATGGAACACGGGCTCCGGGAGTGCGCGCGACGCCGATATCGGTGGTCGTCGATCGACGGATGTCCGGCCGTCGTGGACGCCGACGGAGCCGTCATTCGACCGGTCACGTGACGGATGCCAACGTGGTCCCGTCGTTCCTAACGTGGTCTCGTCAACGACAACCACCCGTCAGGAGAGACGCATGACCACCCCGTTGAGACTCGCCGTCATCATCGGAAGCACGAGGGAGGGGCGATTCGGTCCCGTCCCGGCCGCGTGGATCGCCGATCGGGCTCGTCGGCATGGCGGCTACGACGTCGATGTCGTCGACCTCGCCGATTCCGACCTGCCACGCAATCTCGGCGGTTTCGGGGAATCCCCCCACCCGCACGACCACGTTCGCACGCTCTCGGAGCGCCTTGACCGCGCCGACGCCTTCGTCGTCGTCACCCCGGAGTACAACCACAGCTTCCCGGCGCCGTTGAAGGCCGCGATCGACTACTTCCAGCTGGAGTGGCACGCCAAGCCGATCGGATTCGTCTCCTATGGAGGCGTCGCCGGCGGGCAGCGGGCCGTCGAGCAGTTGCGGCAGGTCTTCTGCGAGACGCACTCGATGACGGTGCGGAACACGATCGCGTTCGCCAGGTACTGGGAACTGTTCGACGACAATGGTGAACCGTTCGACTCCCACAGCGCCGACTCCGCCGCGACGACGATGCTCGACCAGATCGCGTGGTGGGGTTCGGTCCTGCGCACCGCGCGCGTCGACACCCCGTACGGGTGGTGAGTCGTGTACGCCATAGAGCAGACGCGTTTCGGAGGGCCGGAGGAGCTGCGCCGGACCGAGATCCCCGATGTCGAGGCGGCGCCCGGTTTCGTGCGGATCCGGGTCGAGGCCGCGGGGGTCCATCTCATCGACGCTCAGGTGCGCTCGGGAGTCGCGGAGGCCCTGCCGTTCTCGCTCCCGGAGCTGCCGATGGTCCCCGGCCGAGAGGTCGCGGGGACGATCGACCGGCTCGGCGAGGGCGTCGACCCCTCATGGGCGGGTCGTCGAGTCGTGACACACCTCGGGATGGCCTTCGGCGGCTACGCCGAGTTGGCCGTACGTGAAGTCGAAGCGCTGCACGCGATTCCGGAGGGAGTGTCGCCGGAGGTCGCCGTCGCCATGATCGGCACCGGGCGGACCACCGTCGGGATCCTGCGCCGCGCGGCCATCGAGACCGACGAGGTCGTCCTCGTCCTCGCGGCGGGGGGCGGCATCGGCGCGATCGCCGTCCAGGCGCTCGCCGCGCGCGGCGTCACCGTCGTCGGGGTGGCGGGAGGTCCGGAGAAGACGGCGCGGGTCGCCGCGCTCGCGCCGGGCGTCGTCGCCGTCGACTATCTGGATCCCGACTGGCCGAGTCGGGTGCGTCAGCGGCTTTCCGGGCGTGACATCAACGTCGTGCTCGACGGTGTGGGCGGGGACGTGGGACGGGCGGCGTTCGATCTGCTCGGATTCGGCGGCCGCATCGTCCTGTTCGGATGGAGCGCGGGCGATGTGACGCCCGTGTCGGTGGCGGACCTGTACGCCAGGAACGCGACCGCGATGGTGGCACTCGGCTCGTCGATCATCCCGAAGCGGGGCGGAATCCGGGCGTTGGAGACGGAGGCGCTTCGCCTCGTCGAGGACGGCGTCGTCCGACCTCTGACGACGGCGTTCCCGTTGGGACGCGCGGCCGACGCGCACGCGGCCCTTCAGTCGCGGGCGACCGTGGGCAAGGTCGTCCTCATTCCCTGATGCGGCATCGGTACTGATCACACTCTTCCGTGAGCCGCGTTCCGCTCCTTCCGACGCGCAGTACAGTTCGCGCATGCTGTACGGACGGACCCCCGAGATCACCATTGTGGAAGAACTGGTGTCGGGGGTCCGTTCCGGGGCCAGCGGCGTCCTCGTCATCAGGGGTGAGGCGGGCATCGGGAAGTCCTCCCTGATGGACGTCGCGGCGGCGGCCGCCACCGACACACGGCTCATCCGGGGTACGGGTGTCGAGCCGGAGTCGAATCTGCCGTACGCGGCGCTGCATCTTCTGTTGCGGCCGTTCATGTCCCGATTGGCGGCCCTCCCGTCGACGCAGGCGGTGGCCCTACGCGGCGCGCTCGGCTTCGACGTGGACACGGCGCCGGACGCCCGGTTCGTCGGCCTCGCCGTCCTCACTCTGCTGGCCGAGCTCGCGGAGGAGTCGCCCGTTCTGGTCCTCGTCGACGACGCGCACTGGCTGGACCGGGAGTCGACCGAGGCCCTGTTGTTCGCGGCCCGGCGGCTGTCCGTGGAACGGGTCGGCGTGATCTTCTCGGCGAGGTCCGCGCACGCCCCGCCGTTCTCCGCGCCGGGAGTCCCGAACCTCGACGTCGCGCCTTTGTCTACTGAGGATTCAACACGGCTCGTCGCGGGCATCGCACCGGACGTCCCGGCGTACGTTCGCGACCAGATCGTCCGCGAGGCCTCCGGGAATCCCTTGGCGCTCATCGAGTTCCCGACCGCGCAACGCGAAGGGCGACTCTCCGCCGGACCGTACGACGTCCCCGGTCTGCCGACTCACTCGCGGATTCAGGCGAGCTTCACCGAACGCATCTCGGCCCTGCCCGCGCCGACGCGCGACCTGGTCCTGGTCGCCGCCGCCGACGGCTCCGGCGACCTGGGCGTCATCACCGCCGCGGCTGCGGCCCTCGGCGCGGACGCGGACGACCTGGACCGCGCGATCGAGAGCGAGCTGCTCGTGGCCCGCGAACCGACCCGGATCGAGTTCCGGCACCCGCTCGTACGGGCGGCCGCGTACCAGGGCGCCCCGATCGGGCGCCGCTCCACCGCGCATCGCGCGCTCGCCGACGCGTTGGCGGGCACCACCGGCAACGAAGAACGTCGCGCCTGGCACCTCGCCGCCGCGACCACCGGACCCGACGAGGACATCGCCGCCGCGTTGGAGGCCAGTGCCGAACGCGCCAGATTCAGGGGCGGCTACAACGCCGTCTCGATCGCGTACGAACGCGCCGCCGGGTTGAGTCCCGATCGGGGCGACCGGGCGAGACGACTCGTCGCCGCCGCGCGCGGCGCCTTGGACGCGGGCCAGCTGACACGGGCGGAATCGTTGGCGGACAACGTCATTCACCTCAGCGAAGAGCCGGTGAGTCTCGCACTCGCGGCGGACGTGCGGGCCAACGTCGCCAACTGGCGGGGCAGCCCGATGGTCGCCTACGGCATCTGGATGGACGCGGCGGGCGAGGTCGCTCCGCACTCACAGGACCACGCGAGCATCATGCTGTTTCACGCCGCCGAGGCCGCGTGGGGCGCCGGAGACTTCTGCTCGGTCGCCGGGTGTGCCGTGCGGGCGGAGGAACTGGGCCTCCGCAACGCCCACCGGGTCGCGGCGCTCGCGACCGTCGCGAAGGGAATGAACCAGCTCGGCGGTTCGACGATGGCCGACGCCCTGGACGCACTCGACCGGCTCCTCGGTCTCGTCTGCGGCACCTTCGAGACGATGAGTCCACAGTCGGCGGCCGGTGTCGTGTGGTGGACGCTCATCCGCGGTGACCAGCACACGGGAGTCACGCTCGCCGAACAACTGGTCGACCGGTGTCGTCGGCAGGGCGCCGGGGGCGTCTTCCCGCGAGCGCTCGCGCTCCAGGCGAAGGCCTACCTACAGGCCGGTCGCCACCTCGACGCTCGGGCGACCGCGCACGAGGCGTTGGCGATCGCGTCCGACATGGGCAAGAACGCCGTCCTCGTCGGGACGCCGCTCAGCGTCGACGTCTTCCTCTCGGCGATGGAGGGGGACGAGGCGCGCTGTCTCGAACTCGTCGCGGAGGCGGGGAGGATCAAGGCCGATCACGGGATCGTCGTCCACGACGGCGCCTTCGCCCTGCTCGATCTCGGTCTCGGCCGCTACGAGGCGGTCGTGGACCGGGTGGAGACGCTCATCGCGCAACGGAACCGGATGGACATGCTCCACGTCGTGCCCGATTTCGTGGAGGCCGCCGCCAGGCTCGGGCAGCCGGAACGGGCCAGGTCGGCATTGGACTGGTACGCGTCCTGGGCCGAACACAATGGCCAATCGTGGTCGGCGGCCGTCGCCGCGCGCTGCCGGGCCCTGCTCGCGCCCGACGACGACACGTCGGGTGCCGCGTTCGCCGCGGCCCTCGACCTCCATCAGGGCCGGGGCGATCGGCCGTTCGAGCGTGCCCGCACCGAACTGCTGTACGGGGAGTGGCTGCGTCGGCGTCGCCGTCCCGCCGAATCGCGGGCCCGCCTGCGTTCCGCCGCCGAGACCTTCGATCGGCTGCGGGCGGCCCCGTGGTCGGCGCGGGCCGCCGCCGAGCTGCGGGCCGCCGGAGAGAGCGCGCCGACGACTGGTGAAGGTCCGGACCCGTTGGCGGCGTTGACACCTCAGGAGCTTCAGGTCGTTCGGCTCGCCGCCACGGGTCTCACCAATCGCGACATCGGGGCGCAGCTGTTCCTCAGTCCCCGGACCGTCGGCTATCACCTGTACAAGGCGTACCCGAAACTCGGAGTCGTGTCGCGTTCGGAGCTGGGACGCCTCGTCGTCGCCGAGGTCGTGGGCGTAACCAAACCCTGATCGACGCCGTTATTTCAGCATGGGGTCGTGGCGATCCGACGCGACACCATGAAAGGCCGATGGTCCACTCGGTAGTCGCTGTCACGGCGTGCCGACCGGGAGCTGACCACAGGTGGCGGGACGCGGCGCGTGAGGGGCGATCGCGCGCCGGGCGTACGCTTTGCGGTGGGAAGAATCACAAGTATCGCCATCCGTCAGGAGTGAATCTACTGTGTCCGGTGTACGTGTGCTCGTCGACGCCACCTGTGTCTCCGCCGATCGCGGCGGTGTTGGGCGCTATGTGGACGGTCTATTGGCGGCGTTGGCGCGCACGCCCGACGAGTTGTCGCTGTCCGTCGTCTGCCAGCGCACCGACGCCGATCGGTACCTCGCGCTCGTGCCCGGTGCCGAGGTCATCGCCGCACCCACCGCCGTCTCGCATCGACCCGCCCGGCTCGCGTGGGAGCAGACCGGCCTGCCGATCCTCGCCCAACAGCTCAATGTGGACGTCCTGCATTCGCCGTTCTACACGTCTCCACTGCGCTCCTCCTGCCCACTTACCGTCACCATCCACGACGCGACCTTCTTCACCGAACGCGACCACTACGACAAGGCGCGCGGCACGTTCTTCCGCTCCGCGATCAAGACCTCCCTGCGCCGGGCCGCGCGCGTCATCGTCCCCAGCAAGGCGACCAGCGACGAACTCGTCCGCCTTCTCGACGCCGACCCGTCCATCGTGGATGTCGCCTACCACGGTGTCGACCCCGCCGCGTTCCATCGTCCCAACTCGGCCGAGATCGAGCGCGTCTCCGCCCGGCTCGGCCTCGCCGGCGTCGGCTACATCGCCTTCCTCGGCGTGATGGAGCCCCGCAAGAACGTCCCCAACCTCGTTCGCGGTTGGGCGGCCGCCGTCGCCGACCGGCCGAACCCGCCCGCCCTCGTCCTCGCCGGTGGCGCCGGGCACGACGACGCCATCGACGAAGCGGTCGCCGCCGTACCCGCGCACCTGAAGGTCGTCCGGCCCGGCTACCTCCGCCCCACCGATCTGCCCGGATATCTCGGCGGCGCCCTCATCGCGGCCTACCCCTCCCACGGCGAGGGCTTCGGCCTGCCGGTCCTCGAGGCGATGGCCTGCGGGACTCCGGTTCTCACGACGCCGCGCCTGTCTCTGCCCGAGGTCGGTGGGGACGCCGTCGTCTACACCGGCGAGGACTCCGAAACCATCGCCAAGGACCTCTCCGAGCTGCTCGCCGATGATCAACGTCGCGCGAAACTGTCGATTCTAGGCACGGAGCGCGCACGCGACTTCACGTGGGACGCAAGCGCTCGTGTCCACCTGGAGACTTGGCGTCGCGCGGCGGGGAAGGGCGACTGAACGCCTCGGCATGAGTCGGCATACTGATCCGATGTTGCATGCGGTGATCACGGCGGGCGGCAGCGGAACCCGATTGTGGCCGCTGTCTCGCGCGAGTAACCCCAAGTTCCTGCACCCGTTGACCGGAACCGAGCGTTCGCTCCTGCAGGCCACCGCCGACCGGCTCGCCACGATCGCCGACCCCGATCATCGATACGTCGTGACCGGCACCGCGCACGCCGCCGCCGTGGCGCGTCAGCTGCCGGACGTCCCGGAGCGCAACATCCTCGTCGAGCCGTCCCCTCGCGACTCGGCCCCGGCGATCGCGCTCGCGGCCGCCGTCATCGCGGAGCGCGAACCCGACGCGATCATGGGATCGTTCGCGTCCGACCACATCATCGCGGACCCGGACGGCTTCGCCGACACGGTGCGCCGCGCGATGACGCTCGCCGCGGACGGCCTGCTCATGACGATCGGCATCACCCCGACGGGCCCGGAGACCGGCTACGGATACCTGCGCCGGGGGGCGCCCGTCGGAGACGGGAACCTGTTGGCGGAGTACAAGGAGAAGCCCGACCATGTGGCCGCCGTCGAGTACGTCTCGTCGGGGGACTACCTGTGGAACGCGGGCATCTTCGTATGGCGGGTCGACGCGTTCCTCGGTGAACTCGCGCGGCAGCGTCCCGTCCTGCACGAGACCGTGACGCGTCTCGCCGCGGCGTGGGAGGGCCCTGACCGGGACGAACTGTTCGGGCGCCTGTGGCCGAAGCTCGAGAAGATCTCCGTCGACTACGGCGTCATGGAGCAGGCCGCAGCGCGCGGCGTCGTCGGTGTCGTACCCGGTGACTTCGGGTGGAACGACGTCGGGGACTTCCACACGCTCGGCTCCGTACTCGCGCCGAGCGACGAGTCGCTCAACGTCGTCGTCGCGTCCGCCGGACACAAGGGCGAGGTGGTGTCCCTGGACGCCCGTCGCAACGTCGTGGTCGCGGGCTCGGGGCGGTTGATCGCCACCCTCGGCGTCGACGATCTGATCATCGTGGACACTCCGGACGCGTTGCTGGTCGCGCCCAGGGATCGCGCACAGGACGCCAAACTCATCGTCGACAAGCTCCGCGCGCGAGGCGAGACCGACCTCCTCTGATGGTCCGCTAGGGACCGTCCGTCATGGGTGTTCATTTCGTCGAGCGAGGGAAGCGTTCCGCCTCAACGATTCCGGTGCGGTGCTCGTCGGACCGGTGACAACACGATGGGACGCTCGCGGCTGAGGAAGTCGTCGACGATCGTGTAGACCTCGACCGGACGCTCCATGATCAACAGATGCGAGGTGCGTGGCACGATCGCCAGCGCCGCATCGGGAATCGCCCGGTACAGCGCGACGGTGTGCTCCAGCGGCATGACATCGTCGTCGGCCGCCATGACGAGCGTCGGCACGGCGATGAAGGCGAGCTCCGTCGTCGTCAGCGTCGGGCCGCTCCGTGCCATCGCCAGGTCCTTCGCCGCGACGACGTCGAAGTGCTCGGCACCGTCGGGTGATACCTCGCCGTGGCGGCTCGCGAGGCGTTGGATCGACCGGTCGTCGGCGAAACCGTCGAGGACTCCCGGTAGCAGGCCGTCGTGATGGAAGTTGCCGCTGATCGTGACGAGCCGTCGTACCAGGTCCGGCCGCCGCGCGGCGACGATCAACGCGATGTTCGCGCCGTCGCTGAAACCGACGAGATGGGCGGAGCCCTCGACGACCTGTTCCAAGAACGCGATCGTGTCGTCGGCCAGCAGCTCGTAGGAATACGGACCGTCCATATCGGGGGTACGGCCGTGGCCGCGCCGATCGACGGTGAAGACGCGATACCGGGGCGACAACAGCGTGACGGCCCGCTCGAAGCTTCGCGAATCGACGAGTCCTCCGTGAAGGAGGACGACCGGTTCGCCGGCACCGTTCACGGCGTACCAGGTCGGCACGCCCCCAATGAGTGGCAGCTCCGTCATCGTCGTTCCTCTCCCGTCACCTGTCGATGAGGAAGTCGGTGGCGACGCGCTCGGGTCGCACCGCCGGGTCGCTCGCCGGATAGCCGATCCCGATCGTCCCCATCGGACGCCAGTCCGGGGGCAGGTCGAGCTCCTTCGTCACGACGTCGGCGCAGAACATCGTCGACGACACCCAGCATGAGCCGAGACCGCGCGCGGCGAGTGCCACGAGCAGGTTCTGCACGGCCGCTCCGGCCGCGACCGCGAACATCGTCGCCTCCGCCTCGGCGCGTCGGGAGTCCGGGTACGGGTGGGCGCCGTCGCCGGTCACGAACGGCACGACGAGTTCCGGCGCGTTCCACAGGACGTCGCCACGGGCGATCCGCCGACCGATCGCGTCGGGGCCGAAACCGTCGCGGCGCAGGTCCTCGATCCACGCGTCGCGCATCGCCGTCAACAGCTCCACCCGGCGTCGGCGCACGTGGACGAACCGCCAAGGCGTCGTGTGGTGCGGCGCCGGCGCGGTTACCGCGGTCGCGACCGCCTCGGTGATCGCCTCGCGGGGGACGGGCGCGTCGGTGAACGTTCGGACGGTGCGGCGCAGCCGGGCCGCGTCTCGTCGTCCGGCGGCGTGGGCCTCGGCGGTCCCGAGTCGGAACAGGTCCTCGTGAGGCGGTCGGACCAGCGCCACGGCGCCGGGACCGTCCTCGCCACCCACACCCGACAGTCCACGAAGGATCGCCACGGGCACTCCGCCCAGTTTGCCCTTGACGAGGTCCGCGGCGGCGGCGATCTCGTCGGCGACGGCGGTGATGGTGGCGCTCAACGGATTGCCGTAGTCGTCGACGCCTCCGCGGAGGTCGTGGGCGGGTTCGAGCCCGGCGACGCCGATGGCGGCGTCCGTCTGCCCGGCGCGCCACGCACGGCCCATCGTGTCCGTGATGACGATCCCGACGTCCGCGCCCGTCAGCTCCCCGAGCCTGGCTCGCAGCGCGCGGGCGGACCCGTCGGGGTCGACGGGAAGCCGTAGTACCCGGCCCTGCGGCACATTGGACGCGTCGACGCCGGCGGCGGCCATGACCAGGCCGTGGGGGGTCCGCACGATCCGCATGTCGCCCTTGGCGGCCACGACCTCGACCGTGTCGAGCTCGATCGCCGCCCGTCGATCGCCGGCGACGTACCGGTCCTCGGCCTTGCTGACGATCTTGCTGGTCACGGCGACCACGTCACCGTCGCGCAGGGAGGTCGCGGAGGCGATGATCGCGGCGAGGTCGTCACCGGGGGCGATCTCCCCGATGCCGGCCACCGGCACGATCTCGAGCGTCACGGCCGAACTCCCACCAGGCCCAGGCCGTCGCGGATGATCGCCTCGGTCTCCTCCGGCGTCGTCATCCACAGTGGCCGCGCCAGGATCGGAAGTCCCTCGACGGCGGCGCGGGCGTCGGAGTCGTCGACGAGCCAGCCGTCGAGCAGTCCGCCCTCGGCGCTAGGGCCGTACAGACCGGCGACGGCCGCCGCGCTCACCTCGGTGTCGAGGGTGGCGAGGCATTTGTCGGCCATGCCGCGCACCGGTGCGCCGTCGATGATCGGGGAGACGCCGACGACCGGCGCCCTGCTCGCGACGATCGCGTCGCGGACGCCCGGGACGGCGAGGATGGGGGCGATGCTGACGACGGGATTCGACGGCGCGATGACGATCGCGTCGGCGGCGGCGATCGCTTCGACGACGCCCGCGCCGGGCGCGGCCTCGGCGGCCCCGGTGAAGACGAATCGGTCGGTGGGAATCTCGCCCCGGTACCGGACCCACCATTCCTGGAAGTGGATGGCGCGGCGGCCCTCGTCGTCGGTGACAACGGCGTGCGTCTCGACGCGGTCGTCCGTCATCGGCAAGATCGTGATTCCGGGTTCCCACCGGGCGCAGAGCGCGGCGGTGACGGCCGACAGCGGATATCCGGCGTCGAGCATCCGGGTCCGTACGAGGTGGGTGGCGATGTCCTTGTCACCGAGCGAAAACCACGGCGCCTCGGCGCCGTAGGCGGCGAGTTCGGAGCCGACGGCCCAGGTCTCTCCGGCGCGACCCCAGCCGCGTTCCGGGTCGGCGGCGCCGCCGAGCGTGTACATGACACTGTCCAAATCAGGACTGATGTGCAGTCCGTGCAGTGTCACATCGTCCCCTGTGTTGACGATGGCGGTAACCTCGGCGGGCAGCCGCCGTGCGCCGAGCAGGAAACGAGCGCCACCGATTCCCCCGGCGAGCACGACGATACGCATGTCGACCATCCTCGCGCATCGGTCGGGGTGGGTTGCGGAAAGGTGTGGCAAAACGTGACGGAATCGCTGGGACTGACGCCGCGTGCTCGAAGAACGACGGCGGTCCTGCTGCTGACGGTGGCCTTCGTCTTCGTGGCGGTCGCCGTGTCGGCGCTGTTCGTGGGCTCGGGAACGGATCCGCGTGAGTCGATCGGTTCGCGCGCGGCCGGGTTCGGGTTCTCCGATTGGGCGAGCCCGATGGTGTACTCCCCGGTCCCGTTGGTGTCGCCGCTGCTGGCGGTCGCGCTGTTGCCGACGGCGGGGACGCGGCTCGTCGCCGGCGGGGTGTACGGGGCGCTTCTGGTGGTTCAGGCGACGGTCGCCGTCTCCGCTCTGCTGTTCGGTCTCGACGTGGGCGCGGAGCAGTCCCTCGCGGCCGGGGTGCGGTTCATCGACGAGCGTGCCGCCGTCGAACGGTTCGCCGTAGACGTCGCGATGATGGCGTTGACCTGCGCGGGGATCGTGCTGACGCGGACTCTGACGCGTCGACCGAAGGCCGCCTGAGTCGTTGTCCCCCAAGTGGGCTACTGTGCGTGATTGATTGGCTCCTGGTGGGTTTGGGGGGCGGAATGAAAAAATTTGTGCCTAATACCAGGTTTGGCGAGACAAGACACGGATGACACGCGTGTAATTTCCCTGTGGGGTATCGGTGACGGCCGTGACGGTCGACGCCACCACAAAGGCCGGTTCGGCGAGGTCCGTCTGGGGAGGCGGTGCCGGGTCGGCGTCATTGGGGGCTTTGCGTCGGTGCGATATCGACGGATCAAAGAGGAGGCGGACGTAGATGGACGGCCGAGACTTTCTGGCCGATCTTTTGGGAAGTGTTCCGCAGTGGCAGGAACGCGCGTTGTGCGCGCAGACCGACCCTGAGGCGTTCTTTCCGGAAAAAGGGGGATCAACGAGGGAGGCGAAGCGGATCTGCACGCGGTGTGAAGTGAAGGCCGAGTGTCTGGAGTTCGCCTTGGCGCACGACGAAAGGTTCGGCATCTGGGGCGGTCTATCCGAAAGGGAGCGTCGAAAGGCGAAGCGAGAGGCCCGCGAGGCGGCCCGTTTGGCCGAGGAACAGTCGGTCGTCATCCCGATGCCCGCTCGACCCCTGGCTCGCGCCGAGTCCGAGGACGCCGCTCGTGAATCCGAGGCGATCTCGACCGCCGCGTAACAGTGCGGCCTCATCCCGCCAACACGAGGCGTCGCGGCGGACCGTCCGGACAGGATGGTTCGCGCCGCTCGTGACGACCCGGTGGACATCGACGGCCCCGCGCACCACGTGTGCGGGGCCTTTCGCTTGACCGGCGGTCAGAGATCCGGGTCGATCTCCTCCGGCCGCACGTTGAGCAGGTTCGCGACCTGCTCGACGACGACGCTCCGGATCAACGCGGACAACTCCTCCGAGCCGTGCGCCCGCAACTCCAGCGGGCGTCGGTAGACGATGATGCGCGGCTTCGGACCCACCGAACCCGATTGCGCCGGAAGCAATCGCGCCAACGGCACGTCACGGTCCTCCAACACGTCGGTGTCGTAGCCGGTGACCTCACCGGGAACGTCCTCCACCGCGAACTCGACGCCCTCCAATCTGGTGTCGCTGAACCGACCGTCCGAGACGGAGCGTTCCACCGCCTCGACGGCCTCCAAGACCAGATCGTCGAAACTCTGCGCGCGTGTGCGCGACATCGGCACGGTTGTGGGCACCAACCGACCTCTAAGGCCGCGACCGCGGCGATCCCTATGACGCACCCGTTAAGGGTAGGGGAGGCGGTCGGCCTGGTCACGGACACCGGCCTCGCGGGTGTGTTCGGGGCCATCGGCGCGGTGGATCCGTGACGGCGGTGGTGCTTTCGTACGTGGCCGCATTGACGTACATTCGTCACGTGACAGCTGTAAACCGACTCGCCCGCAAACCGTGGCCCCGGCGTGTCGATCGCATATCGGCTACCGCTCGTCGCCCACAAGCGATAGCGTCTCGCCCGTGAGGTCGCATCGGCGTTGTTCCCGCAACGGCTGCCGCCAAGGCGCGGTGGCCACACTGACTTATGTCTACAATGACTCGACGGCGGTGGTCGGTCCGCTGTCGACCACACAGGAGCCGCACACCTACGACCTGTGTGAGGAACACGCGCGGAAGCTCACCGCCCCACGCGGGTGGGAACTCGTCAGGCACGTCGACGACTACGCGACCCCGATGCCGTCGGGCGACGACCTCGTCGCCCTAGCCGACGCCGTCCGCGAGGCCGCCAAGTCCAAACCGGAACCCGTTCCCGACGTCCCACCGACGCCACGCCGCCCCGGCGTCCCCACCGGACGAGTCCTCACCGGCGAGCCCGCGCCGTCACCCGCTCGTCCCCTACCGACGGCCCCGCCCCTGACCGGCCGATCCCACCTGCGCGTCGTCGGCAGCGAACCGACCGGTGACGAACGCCCACCACGCCGAGACTGAACCGCGACGTCCCGTGCGCGACCGTCACCGCCCATCCGTTCGGTAGGCTTCCACAGCGTTGACCGTCGAGAAAAGAGGGCGTGGGCGTGCCGGAACTGGCTGAGATCGTCAAGGCATACGACATACGGGGACTCGTCCCAGCACAGTGGGACGACGCGGTGGCCGAAGCGCTCGGCAACGCGTTCGTGACAGTCACGGGGGAGCGGCGGGTCGTCGTCGCACGAGACATGCGCGAATCGGGACGCGACCTGTCCATCGCGTTCGCGCGCGGCGCCGCCGACGCCGGGGCCGACGTCGTCAACGCGGGCCTGTGCTCCACCGACGAGATGTACTACGTGTCCGGCAGCCGCGACATCGCCGGCGCCATGTTCACCGCCAGCCACAATCCGGCCGGATACAACGGCATCAAACTGTGCCTGCCGCACGCGCGCCCGATCTCCCTCGACTCCGGCCTGGCGAAGATCCGCGACACCGCGCAGGCCATTCTCGACGGTGAACCGCCCCACGCGGCCGACCTCCCGGGCACGATCACCGACAACGACTACCTCGCCGACTACGCGCTGCACCTCCACAGCCTCGTCGACCTGACCACGATTCGCCCGCTCACCATCGTCATCGACGCGGGCAACGGCATGGCCGGGCACACCGCGCCCGCCGTCCTCGGCACGATCGGCACCCTCACGATCATCCCGCTCTACTTCGAACTCGACGGCACGTTCCCCAACCACGAGGCCAACCCGCTCGAACCGTCGAACCTCGTCGACCTGCAACGCGCCGTCGTCGAACACGGCGCCGACATCGGGCTCGCCTTCGACGGCGACGCCGACCGCTGCTTCGTCGTCGACAACACCGGCGCGCCCGTGTCGCCCAGCGCGATCACCGCGTTGGTCGCCGAGGCCGAACTCGCGGCCCACCCCGGCGCGTCGATCATCCACAATCTCATCACCTCCCGAGCGGTGCCCGACATCGTGACGGAGAACGGCGGCACCCCGATCCGCACGCGCGTCGGCCACTCCTTCATCAAGGCCGAGATGGCCGCCCACGGCGCGGTCTTCGGCGGGGAGCACTCCGCCCACTACTACTTCAAGGACTTCTGGAACGCCGACACCGGCATGCTCGCCGCGATGTACGTCCTGCGGGCCCTCGGCGGCGGTGAGACCCCACTGTCCGAACTGGTCGAATCCTACGATCGGTACGTCGCCTCCGGCGAGATCAACTCCACCGTCGACGACGCGCTCGGCACCGTCGACGCCCTGGCGGAGCACTACGCGGCGACACCCGGCGCCACCATCGACCGGCTCGACGGCCTCACCGTCGGCTTCGAGGACGGCGCCTGGCTCAACATTCGGGCCTCCAACACCGAGCCGCTGCTTCGCCTCAACGTCGAGGCCGCGACCGCCGCCGAGATGGAACGCCACCGCGACGACGCGCTCGCCCGGATCCGCGCATGACCGTACCAACCACACAGGAGAGTCCCATGTCCCTCGACCCGGCGTTGCTCGACATCCTCGCCTGTCCCGACACGCACCACGCGCCCCTCGACTACGACGAGGCGGCGCAGACCCTGACGTGCACCGAGTGCGGCCGAGTGTTCCGCATCGACGACGGCATCCCCGTGCTCCTGCTCAGTGAGGCGGACGAGCCCGACACCGGCGCCGAACCGGCCTGACGACGTCAACTCCGACGGCGACGCTCGCCGTCCATCATCGACATACCCATCGCCCACGCGGCCAGCACGAGGGGACCACATGACCGACGACAACCAGACCGGCGTCTCCGGTGATCGCAACGTCGACCCCGACCGGATCGACAAACCGGAGACCCTCGCCAAGAACGACCCGAAGGGCGCCCTACTCGCCGTCGCCGCCGCCGGGCCGCAACTGCGCGAAGCCGCCGCGCTCGCCGCGGAAGCCGACCTCGCGCAGCTCGCGGACGGCGGGCGTCCCCGAGCCGTCNTCGTCGCGGGCGTCGGCACCGCCGCCCGCACGGGCGACATCCTCTCCGCCGTCGCGGGGCCGCACTGCCCGGTCCCCGTCATGTCCCATCGCAGCGCGGGCGTTCCCGGCTGGGTCGGCGCCGCCGACGTGGTCATCGCCGTCTCCGCGTCCGGGCGCAGCCCCGAGGCGCTCGCCGCGGCCGAGGCCGGCGCCCGGCGCGGCGCCCGTCTCATCGCCGTCGGCGCACCCGACTCGCCGTTGCAGGCCGTCGCCGAGCGCGCTCGTGCGCCGTACATCCCCGTCCCGCGTCGCTCCCCGGCCAGAATGAGCCTGTGGGCGCTCGCCGTGCCCGTCCTGCTCGCGGGCCGCGCGTGCGGGATGGTCCGGGTCAACGAGGCCGACATCGCCGAGACGGCGGCCCGCCTCGACAGCGACGCGGAACGCTGCAACCCGCGCAACGACTCCTTCGTCAACCCGGCGAAGGCGCTCGCGCTCGATCTCGCGGGCGCGATCCCGGTCGTGTGGGGCGGTTCCCCGCTCGCGGGCATCGCCGCCCGTCGTTTCGGGGACATGCTCGCGGCGAACGCGCGATACCCCGTCATCGCCGGTGAACTGGGCGAGGTCGGCCGGGGGCGGGTCGGATTGCTCGACGGCGTGTTCGGATCGCTCGCCGAGGGCAGCCGCGACATCTTCGCCGACCCCGACCAGGACCAGGAGTCGACCCGGCTTCGCATCGTCCTGTTGCGGGACAACGGTCTCGACGGTGACGACGCGCCCCGGCCGGACACCCGCAGAGTCGACGCGGTGGCCGAGCTCGCGGAACGCCGGGGCATTCGCTGCGATGTCATCGCGGCCGAGGGCGGCTGCGCGCTCGAACGGCTCGCGTCGTTGGTCGCGGTTCCGGACTTCGCGTCGATCTATCTCGCGCTGGCGCACGATCTCGACCCGATGGCAGTGCCTGCGGTCGGTGAGATGAAGGATTTGACGAACAACTTCGGTGAGTCGACGCTCTAGGGCGGCTTCGGGAACCGCGTTCTCCGTTGCGTGCACCGGTGGCGCCTCACGGCGTTCTCGGCGCTTCCGCGAGCCGGAGGTGTCGAACACCGGGACGCGGCGACTCTTCCGACTCGCGACGCGTCCGCTTGGACCCGTTCGCGAGGAAGATGATTGCGAGCACGCCAAGGTTCGTGTCCGATATCGATAGACGCCCGGCCGGGGCCCCACCCCCGGCCGGGCGTTCGGCCGTCACGGTTCGCGCGTGGCGTCGAACGGCCCATACGATGGGGACGGCACGGTCGCCGTTCCCACCAGTGTGATGCGGACAAGCTCAACCGACGACGATTTTCGCCGTGACGAAAACCGTTGTGGTGGAGCCATTCTGACCTATCGCTCGGCGCGACGGCGTCGACCCCGCCCCGTCGTCCGGTTTTGCCTCTCCAGCGGGGGCGACCGAAGACTCGGTTCGAATCGTGTCTGATTCGGACAGAACGATTCGGATCTCCAGGGTGTGGCCGTGACCGTCGCGCGACCACGTCGTCCGCGCGTCGCGCCGAATATCCATTGTGCAATCACACGGTATCGATCGATGGCGATCGTGGATGTCAAGTGTCGGTAACCGGACACTCGGGATGGTGCTCGCGTCGGCGGGGGAGCAGACCGTGAAACCCGCGTTGGCGGGCTCGGGTGATAATCGTCCGGCGGTGCGGCTGTCGCGCCGAAGGGTTGTCATCGTGGGCGGATTGTCGCCGCCCCGTGAAGTCATGGATAAGGACACACGTGTATGAGCGTTGAAGGCGGGACCAAGGCGATCGTCGCCGCCCTAGTGGCGAATCTCGGTATCGCGGTGACGAAACTCGCCGCGTGGCTGTTGACCTGGTCGTCGTCGATGTTGGCCGAGTCGATTCACTCCCTCGCCGACTCCGGCAACCAGCTTCTGCTGCTCATCGGAGGCAAGCGCGCCCGCCGCGGAGCGACTCCCGAGCACCCGTTCGGGTACGGCCGGGAACGGTACATCTACGCGTTCATCGTCTCCATCGTCCTGTTCAGCGTCGGTGGCCTGTTCGCCTCGTACGAGGGCATCCACAAGATCGAGCTGACGCTGCACGGCGAGCCGAACGAGTTGTTGGCGTCATCATGGTGGTGGTTGCCGCTGGTGGTGCTCGTCGTCGCGATCGGCCTCGAGGCGTACTCCTTCGGCACCGCCATCAAGGAGTCCCGCATCGCCAAGGGAACCGCGACCTGGAGCCAGTTCATCCGCCGCGCGAAGGCCCCCGAACTTCCCGTCGTCCTGCTCGAGGACGCCGCCGCGATGCTCGGTCTGATCTTCGCCCTCTTCGGCGTCGGTCTGACGCTTCTGACGGGCAACGCGATCTTCGACGGCGCGTTCACCCTCGCGATCGGTGTCCTGCTCATCGTCGTCGCGGTGATCCTGGCGCTCGAGACGAAGAGTCTCCTGCTCGGCGAGTCCGCGACGCCCGAACACGTCGCCGACATCGAGCGCGCAATCCTCGCGGGCAACGACATCGAGCGGATCATCCACATGAAGACCCTCCACCTGGGACCGGAGGAGCTCCTCGTCGCGGCGAAGATCGCCGTCAGCCGCGACGAGACGGCCAGCCAACTCACCGAGGAGATCGACGGCGCCGAGCGTCGAATCCGAGAGGCCGTGCCGATCGCGCGGGTCATCTACCTGGAGCCCGACCTGTACAACCCCGAGCGCGACGCCAACTGACACGCGCCCGCCCGACCGTCGCCGCTGTGGCACATGAGCGCTGAGTGACGGTTGGGCGGGTATCATAGGCCGTTGCGGTGAATCGACGAGACGACGACAGGAGCTTTGGCGCTGTGGAACTCCTCGACGGGGCTATCCGACGGTATCCGTGGGGGTCTCGCACCGCGATCGCCGCGTTGCAGGGCCGTCCCATGCCGAGCGCCACGCCCGAGGCGGAACTCTGGTTCGGCGCGTACGAGTCCGCCCCCGCGACTCTGTCCGACGGTCGTTCGCTGACGTCGTACATCGGCGCCGACCCGACGGGCGTGCTCGGTCCCGACAGCGTGAAGCGTTTCGGTTCCCGGCTGCCGTTCCTGCTGAAGGTCCTGGCCGCCGACGAACCGCTCTCGTTGCAGGTGCACCCGAGCCGGGAACAGGCGGAGGAGGGTTTCGCGCGCGAGAACGAGGACGGCGTCCCACCGGACTCGCCACTGCGCAACTATGTCGACGCCAACCACAAGCCGGAACTGTTGTGCGCCATGGCGGACTTCGAGGTCCTATGCGGGTTTCGGGATCCGCGGCACTCGGCGTCCGTACTCGAGCGGCTCGGCCTCGGCGGCCTCTCGTCGGTCGTCGCGCTGTTGCGTCAGACGGATCCCGTCCAGGCGCTCCGCGAGACCGTGACGACGCTGTTGACGCTGCCGATGGATCACCACGGCGCGCTCATGCAGGAGGCGATCGGCGCGGCGGCCCCGCTCGCGGCCGGGGGCGGCGATGACGCGTCCGATTTCGCGATGCTCATCGACCTGGGGAAGCGCTACCCGAACGACCCAGGGGTGTTCGTGACGCTGCTCCTCAACCACGTGACCCTGCGGCCCGGCGAGGCGATCTACATGCCCGCCGGAAACCCGCACGCGTACCTGTCCGGGGTCGGAGTCGAGATCATGGCCGCCAGCGACAACGTGCTGCGCGGCGGACTGACGCGCAAGCACGTCGACGTTCCGGAATTGTTGCGAGTATTGGACTTTCGAGTGTTGGCGGAGCCGCTGGCCAGGCCGCGCACGATCGCGCCGGGTCTGGCCGAGTGGCCGGTTGACGTCGCCGACTTCCGGTTGGCTCGCCTTCGGCTCGACCAGGGCGCCGCCGAGACGCCGATCCCGATTCCCGGTCCGAAGGTGCTGCTGTGCTGGTCTGGCCAGGTCAGGCTGGACGACGGACGTCGTCCGATCACGCTGCGCCCTGGTCAGGCCGGGTTCGCGTCGGCGGACGCGGGTGACGTGTACGCCTCCGGATTCGGTGAGGTCTTCTGCGCGGGCATCGGCGCTTTCGACCGATAGCCGATACCGGTTCTGTCCGAACGGACGATGGTGTTTTTTCGTTCGATCCAAAATTTTTCGACGACTTTCGCGGAAAGCCCTTGACATGGCCGATGCGGTGAGTCAGTATCTAAGTACGCAGCGTCACTGAGTGAGGCCGAAACGGCCGAGATTCTCGCCGACGCTCGCGGGGGAACCAAACCGGGGGGAGTGCCGGGCAGTCTGGGGTGGCTGCCCGGCACGTTCCGTTTGTGGGCCCATTCGATCGCCACCGTCTCACGGTTGCGCCCCGGCGATCAGCGCCTTCCCAAGAAAACTCGCCGCTCGATCTCACATTTCGCCATCGCGGAACGTTTACATGAAGAACGGCCCGACACGCGGGCCGCTCGACGATGGGGGAGTTGAGGTTGGTGAGGTCAGTCGCCCTTGCTCACGAGATCCGGGTTGGCCTTGATCCACTTGTCGAGCGTGTCCTCGCGCAACGCCGTGAACAGGTCGTTCATGATCGCTTCCTCGGGAGAACCGGGGACGACGGTCTCGTAGTCCTCGTTCTGGCCGGTGAAACTCTCCGTGGACGTCGTCGTCGGCAACCGGATCGTGTCGATATTCCCGGGTTCGATATTGCGCATCGCCAGCGCGAACTCGGGGATGCTCCCGTTGACGTCGACGTCAAGTGACGGGCCGATCTGCTCGATGAGATCGGTGATCTTCCCCGGGTTGGAGGTGTAGCCCT
Organism: Stackebrandtia soli; assembly: GCF_965137155.1. Classification (NCBI taxonomy): domain Bacteria; kingdom Bacillati; phylum Actinomycetota; class Actinomycetes; order Glycomycetales; family Glycomycetaceae; genus Stackebrandtia; species Stackebrandtia soli. The sequence goes on along the minus strand of NZ_CBCRZX010000012.1, from coordinate 86,860 downwards.
CCTTGCCGGCCTTGACCAGCAACTGCTTGATGAAGTGCTGCTGCATGCGCTGGCGCCCGTAGTCACCGACACCGAACTTCGGGTCGGCGTTCGGGTTCAAGTCGGGGTTGTACGCGTAGCGCTCCCGGACGATGTACAGCGCCTCGGTGTGGTTGTACTCCTTGCAGCCCTTTTCGTAGAGCTTGTGGTTGTCGGGGTTCTCGAGCTTCTGGTGTTCCAGGTACATGTCGAACGGCAGACACAACTCGATACCGCCGAAGGTCTTCACCGCGTTGAGGAAGCCCTCGAAACCGAGGATCGCGGCGCCGTGGAACTTCTCGATACCCGTCACGGAGCTGACGGTCTTGGCGAGGTTTCCGAACTTCTGCTTACGATCCCACTCGTCGGGGCGCGCGTTGTACGAGGAGTTGATCTTGTAGGTACACGGGCTCGAGAACAGGACCCCGCAGTCCTCGATCTCGACCTTGAAGTCGCGCGGAATCGACACGAGCGTCGCCTGGTCATGCGCCTCGTTGATGTGCATGATCATGATCGTGTCGGCACGGTCCTGACCGTCGGAGTCATTGACCCGCAAGTCCGTCCCCACGATGAGGAGGTTCAGTGGACCTTCGATCTCCTGCGCCTCGTCACCGTCACCGAGCAGGTCGGTCTGGTTGACCGAATCGTCGATCGTGTTCAGCAGAACGTTCGCGTAGACGATCGTTCCCGCCGCCAGCACCATGAGAACGCCACCGACGCCGATGAGCAGTTTCGCCCACAACGGCGATCGGGGGGACAACGGCCGACGCACTCCATGTTGACTCATGTGAATCCTTAACTGGCGGGGAACGACGAGCTCAACGGTAGCTGACCGCGGCAATACCCAGAAAGCTTGCGGTGCAGACAATCCGACTATAAAACCGACAAAACGGACCTACGATCTGCCGGGGAGAACTCACTGTGCCGGACAGATTACGGTGCGGGCTCGACCAGTTCGACGAGTACCCCACCGGCGTCCTTCGGATGCACGAAGTTGATCCGCGATCCGGCCGTTCCTCGCTTCGGAGCGTCATACAGGAGACGCACCCCGCGCTCCCGAAGGGCGTCGCACGCCGCGTCGACGTCCACGACCGTGTAGGCCAACTGCTGAAGACCGGGCCCCCGCCGATCCAGGAACTTAGCGATCGTCGACTCCGTCGTCAGCGGCGCGAGCAGCTGCAACCGGGTCGAACCGTCACCGATCGCCAGCATTGCCTCGCGGACGCCCTGCTCGGTGTTCTCCTCGATGTGCACGCACCGCGCGCCGAACACGTCCTCGTACATCCGAATCGCCGCGTCGAGATCCGCCACCGCGATTCCCACGTGATCGACCGCCACGAGCCCGACTGGTTTCACCGTCTCCATGCGCCCAGTCTGCCGAAGGGCCACGACGTTCACCGCGCGGACCACCGAATCGCGACCGACCGTCGTCCGCCCCGCCCGAGCCCGAGGTGGCGACGCGACCGACCGGACCGTCGCGATCGCCACCCCGGGGCCCGGAAGACGCGAGTCAAACGAGCATTGACTCCACCCGAGACAGGATCGCGTCACGGATTTCGGCGGTGTCGGGAACCTCGCCGTTCATATCGCCGTTGACATCGACCTGCACCACCACACTCGCGCCGGGGATCGCGAAACTCGCGAGGGCGGCACCATCGATCTCCCAACCGCAGTAATCCCGCTGGCCGACCGAGCCGTCCTCGAACGAGCCCGCCTCTGCCTCGCCGACCGACCGCACCTCCGCGCACGCCTCGGTCCGAGCCTCCTCGGACGGTTCCGCCACGACGATCCGCCCATCGAGTTTCGGTCCGCGCGGTTCGTCCATCGGATCATCGGCACAACCACCGACGATGGCGGCGATGGCGGCGAGCGTCACCACCTGCGTCCAAGTCGCCACCGGTCTTCCATCCGCCATCGAGGTCATCCCAGCTCTGTTCCCCATGGTGTCCCAGTGGTGCAAGCGGTGTCGTGACGTAATTTGTCCTCGTTCGCGATCGTCGCTCGCGTTCCGGCGGCAGGGACGGTTCCAGGCGACGCGTGACGGGCGCCGACATGTCCGACGCCACAAAGACACACGGTTACCTGCTGACCCGAACGACCGTTAAGCTGGAAGCAGGAGCTACACCCCCGACCAATGGAGGCGGACAGAACATGACAGGTGGCGACCCCATCACCAGCGTCATCGTGCATGGCGCGCGCACGCCGAACGGCAAGCTGCTCGGCGCCCTCACCGACGTCTCGGCCACGAAACTCGGTGGGCACGCGATCAAAGCGGCCCTGGAACGCGCCGGTGTCACCGGCGACCAGGTCGACTACGTCATCATGGGCCAGGTCCTCCAAGCTGGCGCGGGGCAGATGCCCGCACGTCAGGCCGCCGTCAACGCCGGCATCCCCATGAACGTCCCGGCCATCAGCATCAACAAGGTGTGCCTGTCTGGCCTCAACGCCGTCGCCCTCGCCGACCAGCTCATCCGCGCCGGCGAGTGCGAGATCGTCGTCGCCGGAGGCATGGAATCCATGACCGGGGCGCCGCACCTGTTGATGGGGCAGCGCAAGGGCTACAAGTACGGCGACGTCACGATGGCCGACCACATGGCCCTCGACGGTCTCACCGACGCCTACGACGGAATCCCGATGGGCGAGTCCACCGAGAACCACAACGGTCGCCTCGACATCTCCCGCACCGAGCAGGACGAGTTCGCGGCGAGCAGCCACGTCCGCGCCGCGGCGGCCCAGAAGGACGGGCGTTTCGACCGGGAGATCGCGCCGATCGAGATCCCGCAACGCAAGGGCGACCCGCTCGTCATCGACACCGACGAGGGCGTCCGGCCCGAGACGACCGTGTCGACGCTCGCGCGCCTGCGCCCGGCGTTCTCCGCCGGTGGAACCATCACGGCGGGCAACTCCTCGCCGATCTCCGACGGCGCCGCCGCGCTGGTCGTCATGAGCAAGGCGAAGGCCGAAGAACTCGGTCTGCCCTACCTCGCCGAGATCGTCGCGCACGCCAGCGTCGCCGGCCCCGACAACTCGCTGCACTCGCAGCCGTCCAACGCGATCAAGGCGGCGCTCGCCAAGGCGGGTCGTGACGCCAGTGAGCTGTCCGTCGTCGAGATCAACGAGGCCTTCGCGTCCGTCGGCATTCAGTCGACGCGCGACCTCGGCATCTCGCCCGAGATCGTCAACCCCAACGGTGGCGCGATCGCGATCGGTCACCCGATCGGCGCGTCCGGCGCTCGGCTCGTGCTGACGCTGGCCCACGAGCTCGCCCAGTCGGGCGGGGGCCTCGGTGCCGCCGCGTTGTGCGGCGGCGGTGGCCAGGGCGACGCGTTGTTGTTGAAGGTCTGAGCGGACGGGACAACGTACCCACATGAGCCACATCGACGAATGGGCGCCGCGCGCGTTCGATGGCGACCCGCGCGCTCTCGGGCGCCTCATCAGCATCGTTGAAAACGGTGGTGACGGCGTGCGCGAGATCGCGGCGGCTTTCGCCGCGCGCGCGGGGCGCGCCCAAGTGGTGGGGCTGACCGGTTCGCCGGGGGTCGGCAAGTCCACGACGACGACGGCCCTGGTCAGCGCGTATCGGGCGCAGGGCCGTCGAGTCGCGGTTCTCGCCGTCGACCCGTCGAGCCCGTTTTCGGGTGGCGCGATCCTCGGTGACCGGGTTCGGATGCAGGAACACGCGACCGACCCGGACGTCTACATCAGGTCGATGTCGTCGCGGGGGCACCTCGGTGGTCTCTCCGCGACGACGCCGCAGGCCGTTCGCGTACTCGAGGGCGCGGGCTTCGACGTCATTCTCATCGAGACCGTCGGCGTCGGACAGGCCGAAGTGGACATCGCCGGGCTCGCCGACACGACCTTGGTGCTGCTCGCCCCAGGCATGGGGGACGGGATCCAGGCCGTCAAGGCCGGGATTCTCGAAGTCGCCGACGTGTTCGTCATCAACAAGGCCGACCGGGACGGCGCCGACGCGACGTACCGCGACATCCGGTCGATGATGGCCTTGGTGACGCGGGAGCCGCACGAGTGGCGGCAACCCATCGTGAAGACGGTCGCGCACCGCGTCGAGGGCATCGACGAGTTGGTGGAGGCGATCGACAAGCACCACACGTGGCTCGGCGAGCACGGCGAACTCGCCCGCCGCCGACTGGCTCGGGCGCGCGCCGAGGTCACCGCGATCGTCTTGGGCACGCTCGCGTCTCGGTACTCGGTGTCCGAGGGGCTCTCGGCGAAGGTTGCGGACGGCGAACTCGACCCGTACGCCGCCGCCGACGAGGTGCTCGCCGCATCGTAGTGAACGGTCGCGAAACGCCCGTCGTTTCGCGACCGTCGACCGGTCGGCAGCGGATATCTCTGCGGCGCAAGCGGAAGCGCGCCGTCCACTCCCGGTCTCATGCCCGACCGATCTCGTCAATATTCCACTGTGGCCTGGATGTGGGGGCCTCCAACCTCCGCCCCTAAGGTGAACGTAACCCTGAAACGCTGAAGCCACGCTAAAGCGGGCTGAAGAACGCTTCAGGCTGCCTGGTCTGCCCCCGTTCGCGCGGTGCCATCGGTCGCGGCCAATGGCCGAAACCTCGGTGACAACGTCGCGGACGGCTTCGTAGAATTGTCCCGTGATGAATGAAGCGAAAAACCAGGCCCGTACGGAACTCTCTTCTCAGTACGCGCCCGCCGACGTAGAGTCGCGGCGCTACGAGAAGTGGGTATCCGACGGCCGGTTCTCCGCTTCCGACGACAGTGACAAGCCCGCTTACACGATCGTGATCCCGCCGCCGAACGTGACGGGCAGCCTGCACCTCGGGCACGCGCAGGACCACACCATCATCGACGCGTTGACCCGTCGCGCCCGCATGCGCGGCTTCGAGGCACTGTGGATGCCCGGCATGGACCACGCCGGCATCGCCACGCAGAACGTGGTGGAGCGGCAGCTCGCCGCCGAAGGGCTATCCCGCCACGACCTTGGCCGCGAGGCGTTCGTGGCGAAGGTGTGGGAGTGGAAGTCCGAGTACGGCGGCAAGATCAGCGGGCAGATGCGCCGCCTCGGTGACGCGGTGGACTGGGACCGCGAACGGTTCACCATGGACGAAGGCCTGTCGTCGGCGGTCCAGACGATCTTCAAGAAGCTCTACGACGACGACCTGATCTACCGCGCCGAGCGCATCATCAACTGGTGCCCGCGCTGTATGACGGCGCTGTCCGACATCGAGGTCGAGCACTCCGACGACGACGGCGAACTCGTGAGCATCCGGTACGACGACGGCGACGACTCCATTGTGGTGGCGACGACCCGCGCCGAGACGATGCTCGGCGACACGGCCGTCGCGGTGCACCCCGACGACGACCGCTACCGGCATCTCATCGGCCGAGAGGTGACGCTGCCGTTGACCGGGCGTCGCATTCCGGTCATCGCGGACGCGCACGTCGACCCGGAGTTCGGGACCGGCGCGGTGAAGGTGACTCCCGCGCACGACCCGAACGACTTCGAGATCGGCCGCCGCCACGACCTGGCCGCGCCGCTGATCATGGACGAGCGCGGCGCCATCACGGCGCACGGGCCGTTCCAGGGCATGGACCGTTTCGAGGCGCGGCCCGCGATCGTGGCGGCCCTGCGCGCCGAGGGTCGGATCGTCGCCGAGAAGCGCCCGTACGTGCACGCGGTCGGCCACTGCGAACGGTGCAAGACGACGGTGGAGCCGCGCCTGTCGAAGCAGTGGTTCGTGAAGGTGGGGCCGCTCGCGGAGGCCGCAGGTGACGCGGTGCGTTCCGGTGAGGTGCGCATTCACCCGCCGGAGCAGGAGAAGCGCTACTTCTCGTGGGTGGACAACCTGCTCGACTGGTGCATCTCTCGGCAGCTGTGGTGGGGCCACCGGATTCCGATCTGGTACGGCCCCGACGGTGAGATGGTGTGCGTCGGTCCGGGTGAGACCGCGCCGGAAGGCTACACACAGGACCCGGACGTGCTGGACACGTGGTTCTCGTCGGCGCTGTGGCCGTTCTCCACTCTCGGCTGGCCCGAGAAGACACCGGCGTTGGACAAGTTCTATCCGAACACGGTCCTGTCGACGGGTTACGACATCATCTTCTTCTGGGTGGTGCGGATGATGATGTTCGGCATCTACGCCACCGACAAGGCGCCGTTCAGCGACGTGTTCCTGCACGGGCTCATCCGTGACGAGCACGGCAAGAAGATGTCGAAGTCGGCCGGCAACGGCGTCGACCCGATCGACCTGATGGACGAGTACGGTTCGGACGCGTTGCGGTTCTTCCTTGCGCGCGGCAGCACCCCGGGCGGCGACATCGTCATCAACAACGAGTGGATCGCGGCCTCCCGCAACTTCTGCAACAAACTGTGGAACGCGACCCGTTTCGCGCTCATGTCCGGTGCCACCGTCGACGGTCCACTGCCGACCGAACTGTCCACGATAGATCGATGGATGCTGTCGCGGCTGTCCGCGACGATCCGCGAGGTCGACGAGCAGTTCGAGAAGTTCGAGTTCGCGAAGGCCACGGAAGCGCTGTACCACTTCGCGTGGGACGACGTCTGCGACTGGTACCTCGAACTGAGCAAGCCCGTGCTCGCGGCCGGTGGCGCGCCCGCCGACGCGACCAGGCGCGTGCTCGGCCACGTCCTCGACAACCTGCTGCGCCTGCTGCACCCGATCACGCCGTTCGTGACCGAGGAGCTGTGGTTGGCCCTCACGGGCGGCGAGGAGCGCGGTGAGTCCATCATGGTCGCTCCGTGGCCGACGGTGGGCGAGACCGACGCGGCCGCCGAGGAGACGGTGGGGCGGCTTCAGCACCTCGTCACCGAGATCCGTCGATTCCGTTCGGACCAGGGCCTCAAGCCGGGCCAGCGGGTGGAGACCCGACTGGTGGGCCTCGACTCGGTCGGCCTGGCCGCGTACGAGCCGCTGATTCGCGCCGTGGCTCGGTTGGAGCACCCGGGCGACGGTTTCACGGCTTCGGCGACTTTGGCGGTGTCGGACAGCCTGACGGCCGAGCTCGACACGAGCGGCACGATCGACGTCGCCGCCGAGCGCGCCCGTCTGACGAAGGCGCTCGCGGAGGCGAACAAGGAACTGTCGACGTGTACGGCGAAGCTCGGCAACGACGCGTTCCTGGCGAAGGCGCCGGAACCGGTGGTGGCGAAGATTCGCGGTCGCAAGGACGCCGCCGAGTCCGACATCGCCCGGTTGACGGAGCGTTTGGCGGCGCTGGGGCAGACCGCCGCGTGACGCCGTTCACGCGAGTCGATACGAGACACTGATGGGGTGGGGGCCGATTGGCCTCCACCCCATCACATTGATCGCTACTTCCGGGGAGTCCGACGTGAGCAGTGCCCGTGAGCACGCCCAGTACCTGGCGGCCGAGGCCGCGCTGTTCGCGCGGGGCTACTCGCGCATGCACTTCGATTTGGACAAGGTCAAGCGGTTGCTGGAACTGCTCGGTGATCCGCAGCGGTCGTTCCGGGCCGTTCATGTGACGGGTACGAACGGGAAGACGTCGACGGCGCGGATCACGGAGTCCTTGATCAGGGCGCATGGTCTGCGGACCGGTCGGTACACGAGCCCGCACCTGGACAGTGTCCGTGAGCGGATCACGATCGACGGCGAGCCCATCGGCGAGGCGGCGTTCACGGCGCTGTACGAGGAGATCCGCCCGTACGCGGCGATCGTCGACGCCGAGTTCGATGAGCCGTTGACGTTCTTCGATGTGACGACGGCGATGGCGTTCGCGGCGTTCGCCGACGCGCCCGTCGATGTCGCGGTCGTCGAGGTGGGGCTCGGCGGGGAGACCGATTCGACGAACGTTCTGGGCGCGGAGGTCGCCGTCATCACCCCGATCGGGCTCGACCACACGCAGTGGCTGGGGGAGACGGTGTCCGAGATCGCGCAGATGAAGTCCGGGATCGTCCACAAGGGTTCGACTTTGGTGACGTCGGAGCAGGACCCGGAGGCGATGATTCCGCTGGTCGAGCGCTGTCACGCCGTCGGGGCGAGCCTCATCGCGGAAGGCCGACGGTTCACCGTGGACGAGCGGCGGGTCGCGGTCGGCGGGCAGCAGTTGACGATCACGGCCCCGTCCGGGGCGACGTACGACGAGATCTACCTGCCGTTGCACGGCGCGTACCAGGCGCACAACGCCGCCGCCGCGCTCGCCGCCGTCGAGGTCCTGCTCGGAGCGGGGGAACCGAAGGCCCTCAACGGTGAGGTCGTGGGCGAGGGCTTCGCGAAGGCGACGTCGCCGGGCCGACTGGAGCGCGTACGCTCCGCGCCGACGGTCCTGCTCGACGCGGCGCACAACCCGTCGGGGATGACCGCGGCCGTCGCCGCGATCGAGGAGGAGTTCGCGTTCTCGCGTCTCATCGGTGTCGTCGGGGTGTTCGGCGACAAGGACGCGGCGGGCATGTTGCGGTTGTTGCGTCCCATCTGCGATCGACTCGTCGTCACCCAGTCGTCGGCGGAGCGCGCTCGCCCGGCGGCGGAGCTCGGGGCGCTCGCCCGCCAGATCTTCGAACCGGAGCAGGTGACGATCGAGCCTCGACTCGCGGACGCGATCGAGACGGCCGTTCGGATCGCGGAGGAGGACGAGGACGCGTTCGGCGGCGCGGGCGTCCTCATCACCGGTTCCGTCTACACCGTTGCGGACGCCCGGAAGCTGCTCGTCAGGGACGAGCGCTAGGCGTTCGACCCGTCGAGGACGGAACACCTTGCTCTGCTCGGTCGGGCAAAACTGTCGAGCGGAGCGAGCAGTCTGCTCGCGCGAGGGGACGGTTCGTTCGGCGTCGTGACGCGGCTCATCGACCCCGACACGGGCGGGAGGCGGCGATCCGCCACAATCGGTTCATGAGCGCTGTGGAGGTCGAGGAAGGTCGGGGCGTCGAGGACGACGAGACCCGGTCGGGGCTTAAGGACCCGGCGCGAGCAGTGGCCGCGCTCGGGGCGATCATGCTCGGGACCGAGGCGCTCGTCTTGTTGATGGCGCTCGCTCCACTGCGGATTCTTTTGGATGACAGTGGGACGGCGATCTGGGTCGTGCTCGCGTTGACGGTCGCGTGTGTGGTCGCGGCGGGGCTGATTCGGCGTCCGTGGGCGTGGCACCTGGGTTCGGTCATTCAGGTGGGCTTGCTCGCGTCCGGCGTCCTGCATTGGGCTTTGGCAGGTGTAGGCGTCATCTTCGCGATCAGTTGGGTGTTCGCGTTGTCGGTGCGGCGCAAGTTGAGCCGTCCACCGGTTCGGGTGACGCAGCGCTAACGATTTTCGGAGTGTCGACTACTCTGTGCTGTCGAAAGGTTCGTTATCGTGGGCTTGGAACCCCGTCGGGATAACGGAATCGTCTCAATCAGTACCGTGATGACAACGTTTTGTCGACTGTTGTATTTCGCGCCCGATGCCTCTAGTCTTGCCGTGGTCCGTCGCACCCACCCCAGCCGACCAACGGCTACGACGGCCCACGCTTAATCGTCTGGCGACAGGCGAACCGGGGACCCACCCGCTGCAGACGGTGCATCCGTTGGGCGGCAATGAACCGGGGTGAATCCGCGAACCAAGCGGTAGGGCGTTCTTCGGCCCGAACCCGACAGCTAACCCGGTAGGCGTTCGACGGAGAAAGACAGCGACTACGTGACACGACACTTCCTCAGCCGTCAGACGCTCCTGTTGACGGCGATCCTGTGTGCTCTGAGCCTGGTGTTCGCACAGCCCGCCGCCGCGGACCCGGATGAGGGCAGTATCGACGGTGAGCTCAGCGAGGCCATCGACGCTTACCTGGAGGCCGAACAGGTCTTGGCGGGCACCAAGGAACGGCAGAAGGAGATCAAGACCGAGATCAAGGAGGGCAAGGCCCGGATCAAGGAACTCTCCAAAGAGGTCAACGCGTTCGCCGAGGCGGCTTACCGCAACGGCGGGATCTCCTCCGCCGCGGCGATTCTGTCGACCGGCTCCCCGGAACGCGCCGTCGAGGGAATCTCGATCATCAATTATCTGGGGGAGCAGCAGGGACGGCAGATGCAGGACCTGCTGGACGCGCGCGAGAGCCTTGAGGCCGAGAAGGAGGCGTTGGCCGACGAGGTCGAGGCCGCGGCTCAGGCCGTCAAGGACATGCGGTCCGCGCGAGACCAGGCCGCGAACAACATCGCCGCGGGCGGTGGTGGCGATTCGGCCGGTCCGACCCCGGGTAACTTCCGTGCCGCCGATCCGGCGCCGCGCAACAGTGACGGGACCTGGCCGTACGAGGGCTGCGACGTCGACGACCCGACCACGAACGGCTGCATCTCCGGGCGCACCCTGCACGCGCTTCAGCAGTCGATCTACACCGGCTTCGACCGGTACACGGCCTGCTATCGATCGGCCGAGGACGGCGGTGAGCATCCACGCGGCAAGGCGTGCGACTTCTCCGTTGAGCCGGGCGGTTTCGGCGGGCACGCGGGCGGCGAGGCCTTCACCTACGGCGAGAATCTCGCGGCGTGGCTCGTGGAGAACGCGGGCGCGCTCGGCGTCCGGTACGTCATCTGGAACAACCAGATCTGGGAACCGGCCAACGGTGGTTGGGGGTACTACGCGGGATGCGGCGGCGGTAATCCGTCCTGCGACCACACCAATCACGTGCATTTGTCGATGATCTGAGCGTGACGTGATGCGCCCGCCCTGGCAAGGGGCGGGCGCATCGTCGTGTTCGGGGTATCCGTCATCGGCCGCGAACCGGCGATGACGTCGCGGCGGACCCGTGAGTCGGGTCGGGTTCCCCGGCAGGACGCGAGACCGGTGTTCGAAGCCCCGCTGGCGTACGGCGCGGGAGCTTCGAGGACGTGGTCGACGTCGTTCCGGCCCGGGCGAGAACCACCGGCCTTGAGCTTGTCTCGTTCCCTCAGATCGTGTGAGGCGAGCGGCACGTCGTCACTCGGCGGGGCGCAGGATCGCCCGCATACGGGTGTCTGCCATGCCTTCCGGCGTGCTGGAGCACGGCCGGTGATCCGACAACGCGGCCGATGGCCGTCGAACCGCGTCGGTGGTTCGATCATGAACACCGCGACACCGCCGGAACCGATCCGCCGGGGAACGAGACGGTCTCTAATCGGGGGAGGCCCTGCCGAGGATCGCGTCGACGCGGTGGACGCGGGCCGTGACCTGATCCGGGTCGAGGATGAGACACGTCGGCGCGCCGAGTTGGGTCTCGTGGACGATCTCGTCGTCGAAGACGATGACAGCCGAGTCCGTGTCCGACCACCATGACGCGATCGTGTCGTTCTTCACGAGGGACACGTCGGCGTCGGTCGAGCGCAGCGCGCGGACGGCGTCGTCGGCGTCGGTCGTCGCGTCGACGATGACCGTCCACGCCACGGTGACGCCCCGGACGACGGCCGCGGAGCAGCGGTCGATCAGGTCCCGGTCCATGTGCCGGGCGACGTCGGAGGTCACGACGCCTCGCAGGCTCGTTCCCGCTCGCGCCGTCAAGCCCAGCAACCAGTCCCTCGACTCCGTCTCGGCGATGATCTCGCCACCGTCGAGACCGTCGAGGAATCGGGCCATTCGGCGCAGTTGCGCGTTCGCGAGACCGACGGCCAGGGAGGGTGTCTCGGCGGGGACGCGGGCTCCGGCGCGGATGACGCCTTCGACGGTCGCCGAGTCGACGGGGGAGCGGTCGAGGTCGGCGAGGGCGCGCGAGATGCCGCCGAAGCGGGAGAGGCCGCGGTTGAGAATGCGCTCGGTCGTCTGGTGGTGCTGTCCCTGTCTGGACTCGATGCGTCGTAGTCGACGGTCGACCTCGACGAGGACGATGCACACGAGCGCGGCCCCGCCGACGGCGGCGGCGGCGACGAGGGCGACCGCCGTGTCCCCCGCCATGCGCGCGGCGAGCACGTGGGCGAGTGCGGCGAGCCCCGTGGCCACGGCCGATGCGAGCGCGAGCCGGGTGGTTGGTCCGGGGCGCCGTCGGACGATGGCGGGCCGGCGACGGGGTCCTGAGGGGTGAGCGGTCGCGGTGGGGGACATGACGGCACTATAGGCCGCAGCCCTGCGAAATCGTTGCAGTGGAACGAATACCCGGCGGACAGTGCGCCGAGCGGACGTGCTAAGCGGCGCCCGATGATCATCCTTTTTCGACAGTCGTGGGTGTCGGATCGCACATCGTCGCCCATCGACCGCCGCACCCACGCGGAGATATGCTTAGGCGAACTAACTTAGTCAGGCTAACTATTGAAGGGTCGTCCATGACGCGTCAACTCGCCGACGAGGTCAACCGCCTCCTGCGCGATCTCGTCCTGCTTCTGCGCCGCACCCACGTCACCGCTGACGCCAGCCCGCAGCAGCTCGCCGTGCTCGGTTCCCTCTCCGATCGGGACTGCCGGATGAGCGCCCTCGCCGACGAACACGGCGTTCGGCTGCCGACGATGACGGCGCAGATCAACCGGCTCGAACGAGACGGCCTCGTCGCCCGACGCGGTGACGCCGCCGACGCCCGCGTCGTCGTCGTCACCCTCACCGACGCGGGACGAACCACGCTCGCCGACGGCCGTGCCCGCCGCGTCGAGGCACTCGAACACCGATTGGCGACGCTCACCGACGACGATCGCGCCCGCATCGCCGCCGCCCTCCCCGCCCTGTCGAGGCTCGCGGCCGCCGAACCGACAGGAGGAGAACGATGACAGCTCCCGGCACAACGATCCTGAGGCAACCGCCCGCCGTGTGGGCGACCGCGTTCGCGGCCGTCGTCGCCTTCATGGGCATCGGTCTCGTCGACCCCATCCTCCCGTCGATCGCGACCGGCCTCCAGGCCACACCGAGCGAGGTGTCACTGCTGTTCACGAGCTACTTCCTCGTGACGGCGGTCGCCATGCTCGTCACCGGGTACGTCTCCAGCCGCATCGGCGGCAAGCGAACCCTCCTGATCGGACTGAGCCTCGTCGTGGTGTTCGCGATCCTGTCCGGGACGTCGAACTCGGTCGCCGAACTCGTCGGCTTCCGCGCAGGCTGGGGCCTCGGCAACGCGATCTTCGTCGCGACGGCCCTGGCCGTGATCGTCGGTGCCGCCAGCGGAGGAGCGGCCTCCGCGATCCTCCTGTACGAGGCGGCGCTCGGCCTCGGCATCTCCGCCGGACCGCTGCTCGGAGCCGTCCTCGGCGACTGGCACTGGCGGTACCCGTTCTACGGGACGGCCGTGCTCATGGCCATCGGATTCGTCCTGATCGCCGTCCTGCTACGGCGGGACCGCCCCACGAGCCGTACACGCCTGTCGGACCCGATTCGCGCCCTGGCGCACGGCGGTTTGTCCACGACGGCCGTCGCCGCGCTGTTCTACAACTTCGCGTTCTTCACCGTGCTCGCGTACACGCCGTTCATCCTTGGCATGACCGCGTACGGGATCGGCGCCGTCTTCTTCGGCTGGGGCGTCGCCGTGGCACTGTCCTCGGTGCTGCTGGCACCGCGCCTGCACCGCGTCATCGGCTCCGTGCCGACCATGTACCTGGCATTGGGATTCCTCGCGCTGTGCCAGATCGGCGTCGCCGTCTTCGCGGGATCGGACGCCCACGCGGGCGTCGTCACGTGCACCGTCCTGACCGGCCTCGCGATCGGCGTCAGCAACACCGTCTTCACCGAGTCGGCGATGGAGGTGTCGGACGCGCCCCGCGCTGTCGCCTCCGCCGGTTACAACTTCGTGCGCTGGCTCGGCGCCGCGTTCGCGCCCGTCATCGCCAGCCGGCTCGGAGACGAGGTCGGCGTGAGCGTCCCATACGCTCTCGGAGCGGCCTGTTGTGTCGTCGCCGTCGCCGTGCTGGCCGTCAGGCGCCGTCATCTCGTCGCACTGACGGGACGACCGGAACCCGCGCTCGCCGAGGCCGCCGTCTGAGCCGACGATCGGCACTGTCGATAAGGCTCGGGTCCGCGCCGACCCGAGCCACATCACTCGCGCCGCTTCAGTTCGGTGATCGCGAGGCCGTGCCCGTCCGGGTCGAGGAACGACGCCGCCTTCACCTCGTGAATGGCCCCGGCCAGGGCCGAACGCGGTGGGTGCGTGAAGGTGATGCCCTTGCCGCGCAGGGTGCGATACGCGACGTCGATGTCGCCGACCTCGAAGGTCAGGTGCATCACGGGATTGCCACCGGCGGGCGCGTCGTCGCGCTGCCACAGCAGGACCCGGCCGAAACCGGCCTCCAGCAGCACCGCGTCGGAGGCCCGATCGACTTCCACCAGACCGAGCAGCTCCGTGTAGAACATCAAGGATCGGTCCAAATCGGACACAACGAGGGTCGCGGCGACGTCGCGGACCGCCTCGGCGGGCAGGCCCTCCTCCGCCCCGACATACGCCGACAAGACCTCGGCCGCGCCACTCGACAGCGCCGGGATCGCGCGCGACTGCGGCTCGTCGTCCTCGTCCTCGTCGTCACGGTCGAACACGTCCAAGTCGAGGACGTCCAAGACCGCCAGGGCCTCGGCGGCGTCCACCGCGGCCTGATCGTCGTCGACGACTCCGGGGCCGGTCGCCGCGTCGAGCGTGTCCACGTCCTTGGCGGTCTGCTGTTTCGGGATCGAGACCGGTGCCGTCGTCGGCGACTCCGCCTCGGTCTCGGACTCCGCGGTCGCCTCCGATGCCGCGGCGGGCTCGGATTCCGGGCTCGTCTCGGACGCCGGTGTCGGTGCCGGTGGTTGCGCGACGGAGTGGCTCACCGCCGTCGTCACATTCGTTGTACCACCGGTCGGCGGCTCCGGGGCGGGAGCCGACTCGGGGGGCGGTGGTGCCTGCGCCGGCGTGTACAGCGGCATGCCACCGCCGAAACTCCGGTCGAGGTCGTCCAGAGAACCGAGCTCGTCGTCTCGCTCATCCTCGATCCGCAGATCGTCGACGGTGAAGTCCCGCACCGGTGCCAGCGGCTCGGAGGCCTGCGGGTACGCCTGGAAATGGGCCGCGGCGCGTGCGGCGGTCGCCAACGCGACCGACCCGCCGAGGAAGGCGAAACCGATGATCCCCGCGATGACGCTGCTCGCGCCGAGCGCGATCGACAGGGTGAAGAAGCCCAGGAGCAGTAAAGTGAACACGCCCGTCAGGCGTCCCCCGCTCCAGTACCGCATTCCCGCGATCATGCCGATTCTCGGCTGCGGCGCGCCAATGCCGCGGTCCTCCTCGCGGGCGAGGCGGTCCATCTCTGCGGTCGCCCACCAGCTGCGCCAACCCCGATACGAAGCGGACACCCGCGTTCGGGGCACGGCACGCCCCGCCGTCCGAGTGGTCGCGCGCCCAGCCCGCCCCGCCCGGGCCCGCTGCGCCTGTGCGCGGGCCTGAGCCTCCCTCGCGTGCTGCGCGTTTCGGGCGTTCGTCGTAGCCGCTCGCTGCTTCGGAGTCGGAGCCTTCGCCGCCTTGACGTTCTTCGCGGCGCGCGGTGCCGCCTTCGCCTGACGCGCGGCCTTAGCGGCCTTCGGAGCCGGTTTGGCCTGCCGGGCCGCCTTCGGGGTGGCCTTCGCGTTGTTGCGCGGTGGTTGCCGTGGCGGCTGACGCGGTGTTTGAGCCATAGTTGTGTGCCTCCCGCAGACGCATGATGTTCGATGGTACGTGTGTGTCCCGCGCGTCACAACACACCGTGGAGGGAACGCGCCCAAGCGTTTCCGCCACTTCATCCTTAATGGATGGTCCATGGCGGTCGATTCGGTCGGCACGCCGTCACCGTCTCGCCCGTGACCACGGCGTCTCTCCTCTGTCCCCACCGGGCCGGACGGCCCCGCCGAGCGACCTCTAAACTCAACGCCCCACAGTTCGGCCCCTCAAAGATGCTGCCTAGGAGCGCACCGTGTCCCAACAGACCCTCGTCCTGATCAAACCCGATGCCGTCGCCAGGGGCCTGATCGGAGAGGTCGTGTCCCGCCTGGAGCGCAAAGGGCTGACGATCGAGGAGATGCGGATGCGGACGATGGACGCGGCCCTCGCCGACGCCCACTACGCGGATCACGTCGAGAAGCCCTTCTACCCGCCGCTGAAGGAGTTCATGACGTCCGGGCCGCTCGTCGCGTTGATCGTCTCGGGTGACGAGTCCATCGCCGCCGTGCGGGCCCTCGCGGGAGCGACCGACGGGCGCAAGGCCGTGCCGGGCACGATCCGCGGCGACCTGTCGCTGTCGAACCGGGAGAACCTGATCCACGCCTCCGACTCGCCCGAGTCCGCGAAGCGTGAGATCGCCCTGTGGTTCTCCTGATCCTCCTGTCGCGCGGTCGAACGCGCGGATGATCCTCGGGTCGTCATCCTTCGACGACGCGACCGGTCCTCGCGCGGCCGTTCCGCGCCAGAGGCCTTTTAGGACCAACATCGGCCGCCCCTGGACCAGGGGCGGCCGAACCGTGTTCAGTGGGCCGTGAGTCGAAGCATGTTACCGAGAATTCGCAGCCCCGCGGAGTCGTGCGCGGTCAGGATCGACTCGGGATGGAACTGCACCGCGAAGCGCCGATGTGGACGGTCCTCGATGGCCATGACGACGTCGTCGGTCATCGCCGTCACCTCGAAACCATGCACATCGGACGGTGTCGCGTACAGCGAGTGGTACCGAGCGGCCGTGAACTCCCCGCCGAGCCCCTCCAACAGCTCGCCCCCGGCCACCTTCACCGTCGCCGGCTTCCCATGCCACGGCACCGCCAGACGGGCGAGCGTTCCGCCCGCGTGCTCCACCATCGCCTGAAGCCCGAGGCAGACCCCGAAGACGGGCAATCCGCGCTCGTACAGGCGATCCAGCAGCTCGGCGCAGCCGAAGTCGGCCGGGACTCCGGGCCCCGGCGACAGCACCACGAGGTCGGGCGCGATCCGGTCCAGCACCTCATCGTCGAATCCGAATCGGACGGTCGTGACCTCGGTGCCGTGCTGCCGTAGGTAGTCCGCGAGCGTGTGCACGAAGGAGTCCTCGTGGTCGACGAGCAGGATTCGCCGACCGACGCCCGCCATCCCACCCGCGACCTCGATCGGCGCCGGCTTGACCGGCGCGGTGGTCTCCGCCCCGCCAATAGCCTCCAGGAGCGCGCTCGCCTTCAGGTAGGTCTCGTTCTCCTCGGCGTCCGGATCCGAGTCGAACAGCAGCGTCGCCCCGGCCCGCACCGTCGCCACGCCGTCCTCGATGTGCGCGGTCCGCAGGGTCAGGCCCGTGTTCATCGAACCGTCGACACCGATCTTGCCGACGGCCCCGCCGTACCAGCGACGCGGCGTCGTCTCGTGTTCCTCGATGAACCGCATCGCCCACGTCTTCGGCGCGCCCGTCACCGTCACGGCCCACATGTGCGTGAGGAACGCGTCGAGGGCGTCGAAACCGGGGCGGAGGGTTCCCTCGATGTGGTCGACGGTGTGGATCAGCCGTGAGTACAACTCGATCTGACGCCGCCCGAGCACCCGGATCGACCCCGGCTCGCACACGCGGGCCTTGTCGTTGCGGTCGACGTCGGTGCACATCGTCAGCTCCGACTCCTCCTTCGGCGACGCGAGGAGCGCGGCGATGTTGGCCGCGTCAGCGAGCGCGTCGTCGCCGCGCTTGATCGTGCCCGCGATCGGGCAGGTCTCGACCCTGTCCCCGGTGACCCGCACGTACATCTCCGGAGACGCGCCGACGAGGTACTCGGCGTCGCCCAGATTGAAAAAGAACTCGTACGGCGCGGGGTTGTCGCGTCGGAGGCGGCGGAAGAACGCCGCGGGCGACGGGCACGGCGCGTGCATGCGATGGCTCGGCACGACCTCGAACAGGTTCCCCGCCGCGAACTCGTCGCGTGCCCGGCGGACGGTGTCCGCGTAGGCGCCGGGCGTCGGCGGCTCGGGCGCGGTGGTGGCCGGGACGTAGGGAACCGTCGCCGTGGTTCGGGCCAGACCGTCGGTGCTGACCCCGTCGACGGTGAACTCGTACCGGAACCGGTGAGCCAGTTCGCGTTTGCGGTCCCACACGCTGATCTCGTCGGGCAGCAGGAGGACGAGATCGCGGGCCGTCGGGTCGCGGTCCTTGGCCGGGGCGATCGGCTCGAACTGGAAGGCGAGGTCATAACCGAAGGCGCCGTAGAAGCCGAGATGCGGGTCGTCGCAGGCGAACGCGTGCCACAGGGCGCGGACCGCGGTGAACACGCTCGGCTGGCGGCTGCGCTCCTCCTCGGTGAACGGTCGGTCGGACGCGGGCACGTGCGCCGCGACCGTGTCGGGCCCGACCGTCGGGTCGAGCCCGACCGCGACCAGTGCCTCCCGGCAGACGGGTAGGAGAACGGCCCCGCGCTCGTTGAGTGCCCGCACCGTGACGTCTCGGCCGATCGCCGACAGCTCCAGACATGGATCGACGAACGCCATGTGCCAGCGGCTGTACCGACCCGGATACTCCATTCCAGAGCTCAGGACACCGCCGCGTCGGGTCTGCACGCTGTCGATGACGGAGTCGAGGTCGCCCTCGGGGAGGTCCTCGTCGGTGCGGCGTATCCGCACTCCGCCCGGGGTCGTCAGGTCGGTCAACGGTCTGCCCTCTTTCGGGTTGGGCCGAGCCGGGCGGGCCGAAACGCAGACGACCGCCTGGCGAGGCGGTCGCGGTTGGTGCGAGAGTGCGCGTCAACGTCGATGGGCCGCCTTTAGCGGCGCCACCAGCATCGGGGCATCGTTGAACGCATGCGGCAAACCATACACGGAGGGGCGCGCGTTCCACGGTCCCGTACCAACGGGTGGGCGTGTCAGGGGGCGAACGGCCGCAGCGGTGGATCGATCGGCGCCCGGGTGAGCCGATTGGCGAACGTCGACAGCGTGTAGGCGCCGACGCCGAGGACGACGTCGAGGGCGTCCCGCGCGGTGAAGCCGTGCTCGGTGAACGCCGTCAGCTCGTCGTCGGACACGCCTCCGGCGGTCGTGACGACCGCGAGTGTGAAGCGGCGCAACGCCTCCAACCGCTCGACGGGGATCGGGCTCGCGGCACGCAGGGCCGCNACGACGTCGGCGTCCGCGCGCAGCCGTCGCAGGATCGTGGTGTGCATCGCGACGCACAGTTCGCAGTCGTTGCGGGTCGCGATGGTCATGACGACGACCTCGCGTTCGATCGGTGCCAGGGCGGACGCGTCGAACAGGCGGGTCATGATGCCGAAGCCGTCGAGCAGGCCGGGCGAATGCGCCATCCGCGCGACGGCGTGGGGTAGGTAGCCGAGGCGGTCGCGCATCGCGCGCATGTGCGGTCTGGCCTCCTCGGGGGCGGTTTCGATCGTCAGGTCGGGGAAATAGGGGTGCGACATGAGAACCTCCGTTTAGTCAATGCACTTGACAATATAGTCAAGCTGCTGGACTTTATCGACGGGGGTCCTCGTATCTCTTGTGGACCAACGGATGGGCTCGCGGATGTCGGAAGGCGCCGCTACCGTGATGTTCGTGAAGCGCACATATCGATATGTCGATGGTGCTCGCGTCGAGGGGACGTGGCAGCACATCTTCATCCGCAACGGAGACACGTACTTCCTGACCGACATGGCGATCTACGCGGACGGCACCGTCGACTGCTGGGGTCTCACCGATCTGGACGGTCTGCGGCGACATCTGGAGACCGGCTGGGTCGCCACCGAGATTCCGCAGGGCGCTCGGGCGTCCGCCTCCGACCTCGTCGACTGGAACTTCGACGAGCCCGAGTTCTTCGTCTCGGCCCAGGGCCTACTCGGAGAAACCGCCGACAAGATCGACGAACTCAACGGCCGCCCCGACTCGAGCGTTCGGTGCCTGATGGCGGTGGACACCTTCCTCGACGATCCGACCGAGTCGAATCGCACCGCGGCCAGGGAGGCCTACCTCGCGATCCCGGAGCACCTGCGGATGTTCGCACTCGGCGACATGGACAGCAAGGACTGGCCGCTCGCGACCCTCGTGACGGCGGTGGGGCAGAGGCGTGCCGGGTACGACGACCGCGTCGTCACGGCGGAGATGCACGCCCACACCGAGAAGTACTTCCGCGATCGGGAACGCCTGCGCGCCAGCCTGCCCGTCGCGCCCCCGGACGGCCCCGTGACCGCGGCGTCCCCGACCGTCCAGCTGCCGATGGCCCACTTCCACGAGGACCGTCTCGCCGATCCCGGTCGGCACATCCTCCAGATCGACTATCCCGCGCCGATCGAGTACGACGGCCGGACCTACCCGACGGTGGAGCACGCGTACTGGGCGATGTCGACGAGCGATCCCGAAGCACGCGAACGGATCCGGACCGCCACACGCACTCACGACGCCCGGACGCTCGCCGCCGACGCGCCGCGTCGAGACGGCTGGCCGGTCGCCCGTCTGGCCGTCATGGCCGACCTCAACCGCGCGAAGTACACCCAACACCCCGACCTCGCCGAGACCCTGCTCGGCACCGGCGACGCCCGGATCATGCTCGCCGGAACCTTCTCGGGGTACTGGTACGGGCACGGCAGCAACTGGGTCGGGCGCCTGCTCGAAGTAGTCCGCTCGGAGCTGGTCGTGGCGCGGTGGAGGGACGATTGAGGGGCGGTGTCAGCAGCGATCCCGGTCGATGGTGACGTAGCCGTTCCGGCTGCGGATCACCCGGTCGTAGCAGGTTCCGGCGGTGTCGCTGACGACCACGTAGCGGTTCTGGGACACGCCGACGCCACGCCGATCCGGGCGCGGCTGGTCGATGTCGAACGCGGCGGCGCCGAGGAAGCTGTCGCGCACCTTCAGGTGGCGAACCCGTCCGCTCGGGGCCGTGTGCAGGACCTCGCGCTCGTCGAGCAGCGTGATCGTCGTCGTCAGCCGATTCTCGTCGTCTATGCCGATGCGCCCGTTGACGCTGAACGTCCGGTCCACCTGGGTGACGTCGACGTCCGACTCGTTGGAGAGCACCGTGCGCGTCTCCATGTCGAACCACTCGGCCCGCAGCGCGTCCGGATTCTCGCCGGGCGCCCACGAATGGGTCGACATGTTGCCGATCGTTCGATCCACCGTCGTCATGACGCTGCCGTGCGACGTCTCCAGCCAGCCGGTCGCCGTGTGCTGTCGGCCCGCCTCCACCTGAACTCGGGTGTGCCGACTGGCGAGGATCGTGATGTCGTTGGTCAGCGGGGTCGTCTCCGAGGTCAGGACCCCGCCGTTGACGACCTGCGACTCCTCGTCCTGCCAGACGCGGAACGCCACCGGCGTCGACCAACCCGCCGCGTCGGCGGGCATGCCGACCACGCGCACGGCGACGTCATGCGCGGCGCCGTCGTTGAGCAGGCCCAGGTAGGGCGTCAGGTCGTAGCGCAGCGGCTCCAGGTCGAAGGCGCGTGGCGCTGGAATCGTGTACCACAGGTAGGGGTTCGACCATCCACCTGTGTAGATATGCGGATACGGTGCGGCGATCCCGGCGATCTGGCCGTCGATGAGCACCTGAACCTCGCGGTACGGACCGTCCGGCGCCGCGCACGAGTAGCCCGTTTGCGGTGGGGCCGTGAGGTACCAGAACTCCTCGCAGCCGCCGCCCGAACCCGTGGCGTAGACGTCGGCGATGAGCCGTTCCGAGTTCGTCGGCACGGTCAAGGTGCCGCGCAGGTCGGGGGTCGAGTCGTCCTGGTCGCTCAACGGCAGGAGCCGATCGGGCACGTCGGGCGCGGGCGCGGAGGAGGAGGCCTCGTAGAAGGTCAACGAGACCCGCACGTCGAGCACGCCGTCGTGAACGTCGTCCACGACGTTGCCGAGCGACATGAGGGTCGGTTGCGTGGACGCCAGGAGCGGGGCGTACTGCGTGACATCCCGTTCGACCGACCAGGTGATGCCCTGCGGGGACGGTTCCGGGGTCGAGGTCTTGAACACCGGCACGCCACCGATGTCGAGCTGACCCAGGCGGTCGTACTGGCGGCCCGCGACGCTGCCGTCGAGCCGCAGCACCACCATCGACCACTCGTCACCGCACTCGGTCGGGGGTACGAAGGTCCCCGTGAACGGTTCGAAATCGTCGAAACGATGATCGACGATGGGCACCTCGCAGGAAGCAACGTCCGGCGTGTCGATCGGCGGTGCGGCCGTACGGGGGTCGTCCCAGTCGTCACCGAACTCGGGGGGCACGTTTCCGGCATGGGCTGGGACCGGGGAGAAGGTGGTCACCGCGAGGGCGGCGGCGACCAGGGCGGATAGTCCGCGCATCACGCGACTCTCCTCAACTGGGCAGGGGCATCGGGGTTTGTCAACGTCTTGGACGCATTATCCCCACTGTCGCCTTTGGTTGTCGAGGGGGCGGGAAGTTTGTCGAATACCGGCTTCGGGTCAGCACGGACGGTAAAGACGCATCGACAATTATGATTGTGATGTTGTCCGGGCCGCCCGCTTCCAGCGCCAACCGCGTCAGTTCCTCGCACGCGTCCGTGCCGTCGTCGACCTCCGTCAGCGCCCGCGCGATGTCCTCATCACTGACCACATCAGACAGTCCGTCGCTGCACAACAGGTACCGGTCGCCCGCCGCGACGTCCACCTCGCCGATCGTCGGTTCCACCGGCTCACCCAGCAGCGCCTTCAACACCACCGACCGATACGGATGGGTGCGGACGTCCGACTCCGCCAACGCGCCCTTGTCGATGAGCATCTGCACGTAACTGTCATCGCGCGTCAACCTCGCCAGTTCGCCACCGCGAAGCCGATACGCCCGCGAGTCACCGACATGCGCCACGTGCGCGCCCTCATCCGAGAACAGCAGCGCGACGACCGTCGTGCCCATGCCCCGATACGCCTCGTTCTCCTTCGCGGCCGCCGCGATCGCCGTGTTCGCGCCGACGATCGCCGCGCGCAACACCTCGACCGGATCCGGCACCGGCTCCTGGGCGGCGGTCAAGCCCTCGAACGCCTCCACCGTCAACGCCGACGCGACCTCACCCGCCGCGTGCCCGCCGACGCCGTCCGCGATCAACGCGAGCCGTCCCCCGATCGCGTGGGCGTCCTCGTTGTGATCACGAACCGAACCAGGGTGGCTGACTGCCGAAAAACTCACGGTGACCATACTTTAGGAGCATGCCCGTCACCGGCCCCCACGTCCATACGTAGATATGCGTAATCCGAGGAGAAAGGCTCACCGAAGCGAATGCCCTTCGCGGCCGACACCCGGCGCGCCCTCCTCGAACACCTCGTCGAGGCGTGGCGCGACGTGGCCAAACGCGATGAGCCGCAACGCATCGTCATCGTCACCGGCCTGCCCGCGGCCGGCAAGAGCCGCCTCGTCGCCGACGCCATCACCGACTTCACTCCCGCGCCGACCGTCACCCTCATCGGCCACGGCCGACCCGCCGCACCCGGCCCCTACGACTGGACCGCGACCGCGCTCGACGGCCACGAACTCGCCCCCAGTCGACCGGCGGAGGACCGCGACTCGACCGAACCGCCCCTCGGCGACGCGATCGCCTGGCTGACCCGCCGCACCACACCGCAATCCCGACGCATCGAACCGACCGCACTGCGCCGCGCCGCCATCGGCATCGTCAGACACCTCACCGGAGACGGCTCCGCCGTCCTCGTTGCGGACAACGCCCACGCCCTCGACCCGGCCAGCCTCGAACTGCTCGCCACCCTCGCGGCCGCCCCCGACCTGTCCGCGCTCCTCGTCGTCGTCGCCCGCACCCCCGACGCCGCCGGACCGCCGCGCAACGCCGATCGCGCCCTTCGTGACCTCGCCGCCGCCCGCCACGCGACGACGATCGCCCTGCCCGACCCCCGACCACGCCTCACCGAGGTCGACCCGCTGGTCAACTGGGCCCGGTACACGCACGCCACCAACGACGCCGCCCGCCACGCGGCGACCCTCGACGCAGCGGCCGCACTCATTCGCGACGGTCGCGCGACCGACGCGCTCGACCTCATCGAGGAATGCCTCACCACCACACCGGGCTCACTCCCGAGCGACTCCGAGACCTCCGCACGCCTCGCGCTCGCCCGCGCGCTGATGGCACTCGGACACCCCGGCGAGGCGGGCCGCGTCGCCGCCGACATCGACCCACGCCGCGAGCCGGGAGCCGCCGCGCTCGTCGACACCCTCCGCACCATCGACGAACTGACGTCCCGCGAACGCGAGGTCCTGAACTGCGTCGCCGCCGGGATGACGAACCAGCAGACCGCGACCGCCCTCGGCATCTCGATCCGCACCGTGACCGTGCACGTGTCCAACCTCCTTCGCAAGACCGGCACCACCTCCCGTACCGAGGCCGCGCTCTGGGCCGTCCAACACGGTCTGACCCGGCGCGAACCCCCGCCGCCCCGCCGCTGAGCGCCCGGTCGAACCGCTTCGCGAGGACGATTCGCCGCCGCGGAGTCAGCCGACTCACCGAAGGAGAACGCTCACGTGTCCGACCTCCAGATCCCGGAAGCCTTCCAGCGCGGTCGATGGAGCCGCGAGGGAGCCCTCGGACGGCAGTGGCGAGCGGCTCTCCCGTCCGTCGTAACCGGCCTTTGTCGACAGTGGGCGCTGCGTCCGGACGGCGCCGTGCTGTGCGGGGACAACGGGATCGCGGTTCCCGTCCGGCGCGGCTGGGAGGCGGCCGTCCTCAAGGTCTCCTGGCCGGACGACCGGTCGGCCCACGTCATCGCAGCCCTTCGATGGTGGGACGGCGGCGGCGCGGTCCGGCTCCTCGCCGACGATCCCCCGACGAACGCCGCGCTGCTGGAACACGTCCGACCCGGCCATTCGCTCGGCACGATCGAGTGGCGGACGGCGCTGCCGATCGCGGCCCGGCTGCTTCGCCGTCTCGCGATTCCGGTGCCCGCCGACGCGGCGGAACTTCCATGCACAATGGATACCGCGACGTGGATGGCGGAGACCGTGGAGCGGCGTTGGGACGATCAGGGCAGGCCGTTCTCGTCGACCCGATTGGGCTCCGTCGTCGACAACGCCCGCTCCTTGACCGTCGACGCGCCCGAACTCCTCGTCGATCACGACCTGTACGACGACAACATCCTGTACGACCGCAAGCGCTCCTGGGTGGCGATCGATCCCATGGTGATCGTCGGCGATCCGGAGTACCAAGTGGCGCAACTGTTGTGGACCCGATTCGACGAACTGGCCGACACTCGAAGCGTCCGACGCGCGTTCGATCTGATCGTCGACGAGGCCGGTCTCGATCGGGATCGGGCGCTGGCGTGGACGCTCGTCCGTTCCACCGGATACCTCCTGTGGGGCCTGTCCGTGGGCTTCGATCGGGACCCGGCCCGCTGCGTGGGTGTCCTCGACGCCCTCGGATTCCCGAGTTGACGGGCACGCCGATAGAGCCTCGCGGGAACCTGGGACACGCCGGTGTCGTTGGGGGAACCCGCGTCCGACAACTCCTAGTGTCTCCACCATGACTGTTTCATACCGTCGACTCGGAGTCGCCTGTGCGGCGTCCATCGCGAGCCTCGCCGTCGTCGGCACTGCCGCGGCGTCGGCGACGCTCGCCCCCGCCGCCGCCACGCTCACCGACTCCGCCGAATCGACGCTCGTCTCGTGGATCGGCATCATCGGCACCGTCCTGACCCTCACCGGCGCGGCGATCTTCGCCTTCATCCGCCACCGGTCATGACCAGGCGGCTCGGCACCTCGTACCCGCGTCCACGCGGGCGGACCGTTCAGGATGGACCTGTCGATCGCGGGGAAGACCCTGCGGGCCGGTCGATCCCGCAGGACGCCTAACCGGCCCCGGCGGGTGGTGACGACGTAGGCGCTCGGGTGGGCGCCGCCCGTGGTGAAGGTGATGTCCTTGATGATGCGCAGGCCGCGCGTGCGCTGCACGGTGTCGACGAACAGGCGCTTGTCCTCCGTCAGGAAGACGGCCCTTCCCTTGCGCGGCAACAACCGCGCGACCTCGGAGAGGACCGCGGGGTAGAGCGTCTGGTTGCCCGCGTGCGAGCCGACGCGCTTCCCGAACGGGAGATTCGAGACGATTCGATCCGCGACACCGTCCGCCATCGGAATCGCCCGCGCGTCGCCGCGCCAGACCACCCCGTCCACGCCGACCCGACGCAGGTTCTCGGCCGTCGCGGCGGCCCACCGCGCGTCGTGGTCCCCGCTGAGGACCCGGCCGAACGGGCCGCGCCCGACGGTCGCCAAGAGCGTTCCCGCGCCACAGAAGGGATCGAGAACCGTCGACTGGTCCTCGATCTTCGCCAACCTGGCCATGACCGAGGCGATCACGGGGTTCGTCGACGCGGGCGCGCGGAGCAGCTCGCCGAAACGGCGCGTCCAGTACAGTCCGCCGATCTCGGCGCGCCAGCCGCCCACATCCCGAACCGCGAACTGTTGTCCCGGCCGCGCGTGCGGGGGAGCGTCGTCCGGTTCGATGTTGACGTCCCACGCGCCCGGATCGTTGTGCCAGCCGGCCGCCGTCAGCGCGTCACGCAACTCCCACCTCGCGTCACCGATCGGGCCGACCCGAAACCGAACGGACGCAGGCAAACCCGCGAGCACACCGTCGTCGACGGCGGTGACGAGCGCGGCCACGGCCCCGTCGAGATCGCTCGGCAGGGGCACCGCGGCGCTCTGGAAATACGGCACCCGCGCGAGGACGGACAGCGGTCCATCGAGTTCGACGGTGAGACCGTCGCCGCGTCGCCGCAGTATCGTCACCCCGTCCAGGTGGCGCAGTTCTTCGGCGAGGTAGTCGACGGCGCCCGGCACCGTTGACAGCGACAACGGGCCCCGCACCGCCCGATCCAGATCCAGCACGCGGTTCACGGTACGGCCCCGCCTTCCGGCCGCCCCGAGGCGACCCGAAAACGCAGCTCAGCGCCGAGCTGATCCCCGGCTTTGCGCTCGGGAGACCCCCGTGTACGATAATCCAGTCTCAACGATCCGGGGCTGTGGCGCAGCTGGTAGCGCACCACACTGGCAGTGTGGGGGTCAGGGGTTCGAGTCCCCTCAGCTCCACCCGAGGTCAAGGGCGGTTTCTCATCACGAGAAACCGCCCTTTTTGTGTTTGTGCAGCAGCAAAGTACAGCAGCTACTCAAGCAGCTCCCCGAGCTTTCTCAGCGCTTCTCGTGTCGACTTCGACGAGACCTCGGTATAGACCTCCATCGTCATCGAGAACTTCGCGTGCCGCAGAATCTGCATCGCCACCCGAGGGTGGACATCGAGATCGGCGAGGATCGAGGCACAGGTACGCCGCGCGTCATGAACCTTGATCCGGCGAACACCAGCCTCTTTTATCCGAGCGTGAAACGACCGGTTGAAGTTACGCGGTTCGACCGGCGTGCCGAGCCTGGTCGTGACAACGAAGCCCGATGCCTGCCAGGCGGTGCCCGCCACCTGTTGCCATTCCGCCTGGCGCGTCATCTGATGTCGAAGCGCGGCAACACAGATGTCCGGCAAAGGAAGCACCGACATCGACTTTGGAGTCTTCGTCTTGCGGTGCAGCAACTCGCCTCGGACCCGTTGAAGCTGCCGTTCGATACGCAGTTCGCCACGGTCGAAATCGACACACGACCACGTGAGCCCCAGGACCTCACCTCGCCGAAGTCCAAGAACAAGCGTCAACACGTAGGCGACGTACGCGGGATCGTTGCCATCACGCGCGGCCTGAAGAAACGCGTTAACCTCCTCAGTGGACCACCATGATCGGGATCCTCGATCAATCGAACCCAACTCCACGGATGCCATCGGATTCGAGCCGGTGACCACGCCCGCCTTCGCCGCTCGGTTCCACAAAGCACTGAACGTGGTTCGTATGCCGTGCAACGTATCCGCCGACGGAACCGCTTCACAGCACGCTTTTGGGATTCGCGCACAGCACTTCCGATCTGCGACCAGCCGACCTTCATCAGTTCCGCGATAACAGCACTGACACGTTGCCGCGATCTTGTTGAACCACGACTGCAACATGAGCGGGCGGAGCGTCGACAGCTTCTTTTGCCCGAGAGTCGGAAAGATGAACAACCGACAGAACCGCTCATGGTTGTCGAACGTGCCCGGAGCACGATACGGCTTGATGATCTCGTTCAACCAGAACGTCCCATACGATGCGACGGTCGGCGCTTTCGACGCCACAGGTCCCGCAGCAGCTTCACCATGCAGCTTGATCCACTTCGCATGGCATGTCGCCCGATCCGGTCCGTAGACGTACTTTCGGGACTCCGTTCCGTCAGGCCGTGTCACCCAGGCGTAGGCCGCCCATCCGAGGTCGCGGCCGTCCTTGGCGGACCCGCGGTGGTAGATCGAGCCCTCCTTGCTGCTGCGCTTGCTCATGCGGCCATCCCGAAGTTGTCGTCGTGCTGGTCGGCGACGACGGAGGCGATGTACTCGTCGATCCACTCGGGAAGGATGCGACGCGAGCCGCCGTCCTTGATCGAGCGGAGGCGTCGCTGTGCGACAAGGCCCTTCGTTTTCGAGAGCGAGTAGCCGAGGGCGGTGGCGGCCTGGCGGACCGTCAGCCAACGCGGACGGATGATCGACGTCGAGGAAGCCGAGGTGTTCATGTCAGTGGTCCTTCCAGGTGCGCCACCGGATCAGGGGTGGTCGGGATGAGGTCGAGGTACACGAGATGGTGGCCGTCGTAGCGGTTGGACGGGAACTCTCGGGTGCGGACGTGACCGGCGTCGCCGATGACCCCGCGCATGAAAGAGGCCAACTCATCGGCGAGTTGGCCTCCCACGGGTTGCAGTACCCGTATCTGATATCGCTCCATATTGATCACTCCTTACTAGATTCTACTTTGGATTCCCTCATGGACTGTTGATGCTTCCGTTGGCGTTCGCCGATCGCAGCGGCCAGCTCATACTCAGCGGTCGAGCGGTGGCCCGTGCCGGTCCAGGCCCATTCGTTGACGATGAGGACGTCGTCATCGGACCGACCGAGCTCGTCCAGGAGATCGGCCAGGCGGTGCAGACGCCGAGCCGTGCGAAGTCGACTGAACGTCACGGAGTAGAGCTTGCTCTTGGTGAGAAAGTGCCCGGGGAAGCCGAGCATGTGGCACCAGCGGCGAGCCTGGCCCCCGGCATCCCAAGCGGCGCGCATCATCGCGCGGTGGTGTGGCGAGATTCCCGGCAGGCAGTCGATGGCCTCACGCGAGCGGACCGGCCGATCGATCCCCGAGTTGGAGGCGCCGGACGACTTGGTGGAGTACTTCGCGATGTACCCGGCGAGGACACCCGCGTCAGTGCCGGTCGTGTCGATGCGGCGGACGTCGAGCTGCTGGCCCCACGTGAGCGCTACTTCCTTGCCCGTGTCCGGTCGATCCGCGGTGACCTCAGTCGACGCGACAGCGGCACGAACGGCTTCCTCCAGGACGTCCGGCGTTGCCCACGACGGTGGGGGAGTATCGGGGCCGTCAGGGCCGTCGATCCGCACGACCGCGTGGAAGTGGATCAGGCCCCTCCTCTGATACTCGCCGACCTTCACATAGGACACTCGGGCGACATCGGCAAAATCCTTCACGCGGATGCCCGCCCGCATGGCGAGTTCTCGGCGGACGCGGATCGTGAACCGATGCCACAAGACGCTCGCGTTGAGCTGCCAGATGACCGCGCCCATGTAGTCATACGTCTCCGGGTCGATGGCCTGCCCGAGCATCGGCGAGTCCAGGGCGTGCCGACGTCGACAGGCACACGGCCGGATACCCCCACCCGGCAAAGTCCCAGCACTATGGACAGCACCGAAGCTGCTGGCCGTCAGCGTGAGGAACAGACGTGGCGTTGACGCATCGATGGTGATGTCTTTCGATTCATCACCCGTGATCCCCGCGCGGACGAGGTGGAACGCGTCCTGCGAGTACCGCTGTGCGCAGGACGGGCAGATCGACGCTCGCCGTGTCCCGCAGGCGGCGAGGATGTGCCCCGATCGGTGGCGAAGCACATTGCCCGAGGTTCGATCGGTCACCGTCGAGGAACCCGACAACCGCACCGGCGAGAGGCAGCCGCCCGTTGCTTCGACTTGCTCCCGCCATGCCCGATACCCAGACGATCGGAGCAGGTCACGCCATTCACGATTCTCGCGTGTCAGCACAGTAGACGCCACAGTAGACTCCAATTTAGTCAGTAAGAAGGGGCGCCACTCGGTGTGCGAATGGCGCCCCTAGGGAAGGAGGAGCAAGGACTACGCGGAAGCGAGGCTCCCGTTCAACTGGTCGAAGACTTGTCCAGCGAGTGACGCCGGAATGCGGCCAGCCGTGGCAACATCGTCCACAGTCGGCGTTTCACCCGAGGCGATCACGTCAACCAGGCGTGCCGCGATCCGGTCTTTGATCGATTCGGGCAGTGCCACCGTCACCGGAGACATGTCCACTGTCACCGGTTTCGCTGGAATAGGAGGCGTGATCGGGTCGGGCATGATCACCGGAGCCGGAGCCGGAGCCGGAGCCGGAGCCGGTTTGACGTCGACCACGGGTGTCGGTACCGAGGTGGCCGGAGTCAGTTTCGGAGCCGTTGATTCCACAGTGTCTTCCATTGTGGTTTCCACTGTGTCCTTGATCGGTTCGGGTAGCTCAATATCGCGTCGTGCCTGGGTGCAGTGCCGCTGGATGACGGGCATGACTTCCGCGAGCAAGAACACCAAGAGTGGGACGACGATGTGTGCGGCGATCATGCCGCTCGACGTGTCCGACCCGACCGACAGGACATTCATGAGCAGCGTCGACCCGAGAAGTAGCCACTTCAGGGTGTTGACCCACCCCGATCGGTGCTCAATGCCGCGAGCCAGCATCTCGGCTTCCCACCGTAGGACGGTGACGAGGATGCCAGCAAACGCCGGTTCGACGAGCCAGCATGCCCACCAGATCGGATCATCGATGGTGGCGTCGCCCGCCATGAACTTCTGGACCCCGGCTGACGTGAACGCCAACCCGAGGCAGAGGAAGAACCACAGCGACCTGGTGACCGATCGGCGAAGCCGTTCGATGTCGACCACCTCCAGAACCGGATTCTGTTCGAGAGCGTGCAGCTGACCGGCGACGTCCAGACGTTTCTCCAGCCGCCGCACCACCCGAGGCGCGGACTCCTGTTCGTCCTTTTTAAACATCCTCGGACACCTCCTCGGTGATCGTGGTGGTGGCACCCAGCTCGGTGTGTGGCCATCCGGCGACCTTCACGAACTCCGCGATGTCGCCGTCGCTGGTGTACGCGGCTCGCACGCGAAGTGGTGTGCGGGAGCGTTCGCGGACGACGAACCCGATCCCGGCCGTATCCGGCAGGTTGGGAATCTGGTCGGCGAGGCCGCCGCGTAGTCGCATGTCCTCGCCGAGCACCATGTCGACGTGCGCCGACGAGGTGGTGCGGAGGATGACCCGTTGGGTGAACAGGTCACGAAGCGGAACGACCTCTTTGGTGGGTTCCTGGACGGCTCCGATGACGGACCCGTTCAGGGCGCGTGCCTGAGTCAGGATCAGACCCAGGATTCGTTGAGTCGCGCGCAGCTCGCGTGGTTCGCCACCATAGGCGAGGACGGCCGCCATCTCATCGATGACGAGGACATCCAGGGGCGTTTCACGCGAGAGCGTCGCGGTTCGTAGGCCCTGGTCGGCCAGGATGCTCTTTCGCTTCTCGATGGCGTCCCAGAACTCCGCGATCAGGAGGCGCGACTGTTCGTCGCCAGCGGCGTAGCGGTACGCGACCGGGGCCGCAGCCTTCAACTCGGTGCCCTTGGGGTCGACCAGCCACAGCCGCGCCAGGCCGTCGCGGATGAGCGGAGCGAGCTGGGTGATCGGACCCCAGACGATCGAGCCCTTGCCGGAGCCGGTCGCACCCGAGATGAACCAGTGCTGCCCACGAAGCGGGGCGCGCCACTCGGTCCCGTACTCGGTCTCGCCGAGGTAGAGGTCCGACACGTCGACCACATCGGACGATGTGGGAACCTCGGGAGGAATGATCATCTGTTGGAACGGTTCGGTGCGTTGCACTCGAAGAGCCACCCGGAGCGGTTCGGTCTCCTCGACGGCGACCCGTTGAACCCGCAGTGCGTGGCCGAGAGCCTCAGCCGCGTCCGTCCACGTGCCGGGCGTCTGGCCCATCAGCATGTCCACATAGATGGTCTCTGTGGACGGTGAGTGGGAGACGATTCGACGCACACGCGGAACCAACTTCTCCTTGGTGTCCGGGTCCAGCTTCGTCAAGTCGAGCATGGTCATGATCTTGGCCCAGTGCTTGCCGCGATACGTCTTTGTCAGCCACCGGCGATGCGCCGACCGCATACGAGGAGCCACCACCGAATCCCACGACCGAGGATGACCCCGGTACCACGTCACCGCTCCCGCCGCGATCCCCGCCGCCACCGATCCCGCCGTCACCGGACCCGCCGCGATGACGCCAGCCAACGCAGCGCCAGGCACCAGGGCGAACCCCGGATGCCGCCCAACCCACTTCATCGCCTTGAACTCTTTCCCCTGCGCACGACCCACGACGGGCCTCCTTCCCAGATTGATATGAGGGGTACGACGAGGGGCCCCGCACCACCGTGATGCGAGACCCCTCAACCGTCGATCGATCTAAAAGGACAGTAGTCCTGTGTGGACTAGTGTCCGTGTTTCTTGCTCCGCCCGCACGTCTTGTTCATCGCGTGCGCGTCCTTGACCTTCTTCTTGGCCTTCGCCGGTTCCCCGGTGAACAGCGTGTTGAACTCGGAGACGAAGGTGGTGATCTTGGTCAGCTTCGCCACCATGTCCTCGTGCTCGCGCCGCAGCGGACCGAACCGGTGCGGGATGTATCCCATGGCGTCTTTGATCCGCTGAAGCGCGTGCGTCATCTCGTCACACGCCTCAAGCGCGGTCAGGTTCACTCCAGTCATTACAGCGTCAGCTCCTTAGCCAGCAGCTCGGCGTCACGCACGAGCAAGCCGTGTGAAAATGAATCGATTCCGTCGCGGCCCGCTTTCCACAAGCCACGCATTTCGTCTTCCGTGGGGGCCGTCCAGATCGAGTCGCCCGCCTCGTCGTCGTACTTCGGCATGAGCGCGTCCAGACCTTCCATGGACCGTTTCACCGCATCCAAGGCCGCCATCAGTTCGAAGAGCTTCCCCTCCGAATACGTGCGGACCGCGCGCTTGACGTTCACATCCACGATGTGTCTCCTTCCTTTTTCTGTCCTCGGTGGACCCCACCCGTCACCGCAGTGCAATGACCGATGGGCTTCACCGACGAGGTGCTATCGACCCGACGTCCACCACGCCTTGCGAACCGAGCGACGCCACAACCGCCACGCCCGATCGATTCGCCGCCACAACGCCCGAACCGCCAAGACGTTGACGACGATCGACGCGATCACCAGCAGCGCTATCCACGCCTCACTACTCACTGTCTCTCCCTAATAGATTCTCTTGTGGATTCCCTTGTGTCCTAAGCGATGATCAGCAGCGACACGGGGAGCATCCAGCCGATATGCCAGGACTGATCGAGCAGGTACGGACCGCAGATGCCACCAGTTCTCACTTGGTAGAAGTCCCTCGACCCGGTGACGCCTGCCAACCACTCGATGAACCACCGTCGATCGGCGAGGAAGTGCGTCGCACCCGAGAGCACCAAGCCAGCCGCGAACCACACCGGTTCGAGATCGAGCCCGAGTCGCCATGCGACGACGGCGACAGCCGCGCCCGAGATCACCGTGTGAATCGAGACGTGCAGGGCGCACCAGGCCCGGCCACACCAGCCCGGTTTGGCCTTGTTCGTCGCCTCCACATGGGTCTGTGCCCAGTGGTCGGCGACCATGTGAGCGATGAACAGGGTTACCGCGACCGCCGCGAACTCGCCCGCCATCACTTGGACTCCTCGTTGTGGTGCTGCTCAACGAAGTAGTTGGCTTCCTCCAACTGCCCCAGGGACTGGCACAGCGCGAACTCTGCATGTCCCAGGTTCCTGTGATGGCCTTGAATCCGCCGTGCCTCGCTCCTCGCCCGCTCAACGGCGTCATGCGCCTCGCCGATCAACGCCTTGAAATGCTGCGTATCTACCATTCGATTGCTCCTTTGTCGAGGTACTTACGGCCGCTCACCGACCAAAGCCAATGAACGACCGATGACACCGCGCCACACAATCGATATTCAGTTGTTGATCCCTACTAGCGTCATTCCTCCTTTCTCATGTCTGCCAGCCGCTCACCCACGTCGAACAGGGGAAACGCCCTGGACTTCACATCCACCCACAGCACGAACGACCACACTCGACATACGTGATCTGCTCGTCGTTTGGGCAGGAAGAACCACTATGTTCACTCGTCATGCGAATGATTCTCAAAAAACAATTCACGAGGGAAGCACCAGCAATTTGGGTCCCACCCACAGATCCCGCAGGACTGTGGACCGCTAGCGCCTCGGACCGGAATCGAACCGGTCGAACCTGCCGAACCAGGCGAGGCCGTCGCTCTATGCGACCTTGATCAGAGCCTCAGCCCGGTAGCTCACACCCGAGATCGTCTTGCCCTTCTCGGTCGTGAAGGAGAACGTCGACATCGTCATCCCCGCCACGCTGACGACGTCGTCTTCCTCGATGTCATCGCACGGAGTCGTCAAGGTGACCTTGATTTCCTCGGAGTCCTTCTTTCCGAAGTCGTCCTTCTCGTTCGCGCGGATGTACAGCACCGCCTCATACAGCGCGATCCCACCCGGACCAGACGCCGGAGTCTCCGACACGACCTTGCCGTTCTCCATCTTTCGCTTCATCTTCAGATCCGGAGCCTCCACCACACGAAGCTTGTAGTGACTCACGTCGATCGGCGCACCCTGCATTGCTTCCTCCTCCTCAGTAAGTTTGCTAGTTTGCTAGCAACCTTGTGTGATTGAGGCTACCAGAGGGCAATGCCGGTCCGCAAGGGGTTTGCTAGCAAACTTCCGAAAATTTCTGTACGATGGCCTTATGCAGCCAAAACACACCCCGGCAGACCCAACAAAGGCGATTCAGATCGCGGACTACTTTCGAAACGAAGTCGCCCAAGGGGTTCTTAAGGCGGGGGATTACTTGCCCCCGCTGGACAAGATCGGCGAAGACTGGGACGTCAACGTCGGCGTCGTCAGGGAGGCCCAGACGATCATGAAGGCCGAGGGCTTGATCTCAACGAGCCGTGGTCGGCCAGCGCAAATCCGCAAAGCTCCCGACCGCATAGTTCGTGACTCGCGGCGGCATCAGGAAGAGAAGGACCGTGTCCACCTTGACCATGAGGAGCGTCGCGTGCGGGGCGCCGCTGAGGTGGACCACGGTCAACAGCTGGACGCTCTCACCTTCGTTGCCCACTATTCCCGCATGGATGACCTCGGCAAGCGAAACGATTTGTTCAAAATGGACGATAAGGGTCAGCTTCTCCGTCGGGAATACGAGCTTCGCGATGATCGGAAGCGGTTGGCCTGGAGTGTTTCGTACATTCCGGTGAGTCTCATCGAGGGCAATCCGGACCTGCTTGATCAGGACCAGGAGCCGTGGCCAGGTGGAACCATGCATCAACTGTCAACGGTCGGAATCGAAGTGGCGGAAGTAATCGACGAAGTTCACGCTCGGATGCCGACCACGATAGAGACTCGTGAGTGGAGTATGGAACCTGGTGTTCCGTTGTTGGTCGTTCGAAGGATCTCGATCGATACTCGGGGTCGTGTTGTAGAGGTATCTGACGCAGATTACCCCGCAGACCGTATTGAGCTGCGGTTTCATACGCCCCTCACCGCATGGAAGGCTGAGTAGTGCTGGTTTCAGTGATTACCCCAACTCATGGTGGTAGCCCATTCATTCGCGAGACCTACCGGTCGCTTGTGGATCAGTCGATGCCGGACGGTTGGAGCTGGGAGTGGTTGCTCCAGGAGGATGGTTCAGAGCCGTCCTTGGACGGGTCTACATTTGCCGATCCACGTGTTCGGTACGAGGCGAACGGAACTCGCCTCGGCGTTGCGATGACACGCAATATGGCGCTGTCTCGGGCACGAGGGCAGTTTGTCCAGGTACTCGATCACGATGATCTGCTGCTGGCTGACGCGTTGAACAGGCACATCGATGCTCTTAGTGATGCTCGTATCGGCTGGGCTATCGGCCAGGCAGATGACCTACTGCCAGACGGGACCCGTGAATCGTTCGCTCCCTTGATTCCACTTGGTTTGGTTTCGAAGGGTGCCGTGATCGACTACGCCGTCGCGAATGGCGGGAACTTCCCACTTCATTGTGCAAACCTGTTCGCTCGTACTCCGCTCATTCGTGCACTCGGAGGATGGGCAGCGAGCCCAGCAGATGAAGATCTCGTCCTCGCGGCGGCTTTGTCCGAGCTTGCCTCGGGCTGGCATGGAGCCGACGTAACTTGGCTATACCGTCAGCACGCCAGTCAGATCACCCGAGATCCACGTACGACGAAGTGGAGTGAGCTATCTCGACGGATTGCCCTTCAACGCGCGGATGCCGTTCGGCAGACAGGGTTGGTGTTTGGCAATTCGTCGACCGATGCAGAAGGTGGTCTGCGGATCGAAATTGGTCCAGCTGAGAAGCGGCCAAGCTAACGCGTTTGGTCAGCGCCGGATGATGGCAGCGGCGTACGTGTTCAGACTTTCTTTACTTGTTCAAGGCGGCCGCCTGGCGGCGGCCGCTGGTGGCTTTGGGCGTCGGCTTGCGCGTGCGGCGCAAGCGCCGTTCGCGCCGCCGCCCAGCCACGCGGGAACCGGATCATGAGAAGGGGCCCAACCAGGGCGGTCGATGAGCGCGCGGCCAGCGAACACGGCGGGCAACGTCGGCGCCCCCTGTTCCCACATCCCAGGTAGGAGCTGCTCTACCGAGGCTCTGTGCCTGCTCTCGCATGTTGGCTGAGTCGGTGCACCACGTTCGGCTGGCGTCGTTGCTTGCCTGGCTGTGGCCCGGCCCCAAGACCTGGATTCATCGTGGGCGTCTGTCTTGAGTTCATCGAGGGCCAGCAGACGTTGAAGGTCAAGAGCGCCTCCGGCGGGAACCTCCGCTCCGAGATGAGTGGGTGCGCCGGTTCGGTCCGGGTGGGTGGTCAGGGGTCTGTCATCTCTCTGCGGTGTGCTCGGTCCAAGGACTATCGGACTGAACCTCCCCCTGCAAGGACCCGTGCGAGAGTGCGAGTCTCGTTGTCAGGTTGCAGGGGGAGAACCAGCCCGATCCACAGGGTGCGAGCCCACCGCGACGAGATGACAGACTGGCCAGAGTTACGCTTGCAGCGAGCCCAAACCGGTGTGAAGTCTCCGCCGAGTGTTCTGGCCATTGTGGACTACCGTTACAGCACGAAAGTACAGCAACCACCTTGTCCACGGCTGTACTTCATCGATCAGCATGATCGCTGTGACCTCGGCATTGACCTTCTTTGGACCATGCGCCCCGTTCTGGCAGTGTGGGGGTCAGGGGTTCGAGTCCCCTCAGCTCCACCCGGGAAAGAGCGGTTGGCCTGCATTAGGCCAACCGCTCTTTCGTCTACTGTGCCGCTCAATCGGCGCGCCGGCCACTCGCCAGCGGGATTCGGCATCGGGCACCATCAAAACGCTGGCCCGCAGGACCATCCGGCGATGCCCACCACCTGGATGGACTGTCGTGACGGTGGTTCGTTCCGTCGGCGACGGCGCGATTTCGTGTGGCGCTGTTCGGGAGAAGATGCCGACTCCGAGGCGGGACGGCGGACGACTCTTCGAGTTGATCGGAGGCGTCTATTCCTATGTGGGGTATTGCCGGCTCGTCCCCGTCCCTCGGTGCTGCGATGTTCGTGGTCCGGTGGGTGGTTCGCGCGCAGGACGGCGTGGGGGTGGTCGACTTCGTGGGCGACGAGGCGTGCGACGGCTATGCAAGTGGCCGATGTCGGGTTGGTTGTGCATTGTGCGGAAGGCGTCCTGCGCAAGCCTTAGTCTTGTAGCGTTCGTATGACTCAACGTGATGGGATCTGTCGCTGTCAGGCGCGCGGAACCGCCGTAACTACGCCCGGGGAGGGGCCGGATGACGACGACATCCATGCAATCGATTCGAACGAGAAGCGTGTTGGACCGGCCCTGCTCGTGCGGGTTGCTCGACGTGGTCGACACGATTCTCGACAAGGGCCTCGTGATCGACGTGTTCCTACGGGTCTCACTGGTCGGCATCGAAGTGCTGACCATCGACGCCCGCATAGTCGTGGCCAGCGTCGACACCTACCTCAGGTTCGCCGAGGCGGTCAATCGGGTCTATCTCTCGGACGTCTCCGAGCCCAAGAGGTTGAGCGAGCTGGCCGGAGACTTCGCCGAGGGCGGGGCCAAGAAGTCGACGAAGGGCGTGCTGGAAGCCGCCGGAGACAAGGTCAAGGAAGTCTTCCATCGTGGCGACTCCGATGACGACGATGATGATGAGAAGTCCAAGAAGAGCGGTGGCGGCCGTGCCCGAAGTAAGTTACGTATACGGAATCGTGTCCGCGGGGGCGCGATTGGCGGCCGACACGCGGGGAGTGGGGGAGCCGGCCGCCGAGGTGCGGCTGATCCGGCACGAGAACGTGGCGGCTCTGGTCAGTTCGATGGACGCGGACCGCCCGCTCGGCCTGCCGGACGACCTTCGCGCCCACTTCACGGTCCTCAATGAAACCGCCGAGCGGATGGCGGTTCTGCCACTGCGGTTCGGCGCGGTGATGGCGGATTCCGAGACCGTCGTCGACGAACTGCTGGCTCCTCACCACGACGACTTCGTCGCGTCGCTTGACGAACTCGACGGATACGAGCAATACCTGGTGAAGGGTCGCTATCCCGAGGACCGTGCGCTCCAGGAGGTGTTGGAGAACAATCCCGAGGCATCCCGGTTGTGCGCAGAGATCAACGACCTGGGTCCCGACGCCAGTCACGATCAGCGCGTCGCGCTCGGGGAACTCGTTCACGCCTGCTTGGAAACCCTGCGCGACAGCGACACTCAAGTGCTTCTGGAAACCCTTGGGGCCTGGACTGCGGCCGTCGAGCTGCGGGACGCGGCAAGCGAGCAGGACGCCTTCCAGGTCGCGGTCCTGGTGACTCCCGACAACGCCGAGAAGCTCGAACACGCCGTCAGCGGTCTTGCGCGGGAGTGGCGGGATCGCTTGGCTGTGCGGCTCATCGGCCCGATGGCCCCGTACGACTTCGTCATCGCTCCGGACGCGTGAGGTGTCCCATGTGGTTCATACCGGGTGTGGCGATGATGCCTGTCAAAGGGCTCGTATGGCTCGCCGAGATAGTGCGAGATCAGGTCGACCAAGAGCATGAGAACCAGTCGCACTCCGCCAGGCGACTGCTTGACGAGATCGAGGCCGCGCGAGCCGCCGGCGAGATCTCCGATGAGGAGGCACGGCGAAGGGAGCCGGAGATCCTCGCGCAAATCACGGGCTTGCCGACCGCGGGGGAAGCGGCCCGACACACGTCCAATGCCGACAGTGGGTGATTGAAATGGCCAGGTCCAGGAAACGATCCGAAGACGACGACAACGGCAACGAGGAACAGGAATCTCAGGAGGAGGAATACGAGGACGAGGACGAAGAGGAGTCCGAAGAGTCCGAATCCGAAGAGGAGTCCGAGGAGAAGCCGAGCAAACGGTCGAAGAAGCACACCGGCGGCAAGTCCTCCTCATCGCGAAA
The DNA here is from genome assembly GCF_965137155.1 of Stackebrandtia soli. Classification (NCBI taxonomy): domain Bacteria; kingdom Bacillati; phylum Actinomycetota; class Actinomycetes; order Glycomycetales; family Glycomycetaceae; genus Stackebrandtia; species Stackebrandtia soli. Next base: position 47,448 of record NZ_CBCRZX010000012.1, on the reverse strand, counting down.
GCGGCACAAGCGGACCTCCGCGGATGGCGATTTGAACGCGAACAAGGCCGCCGCATGCGCCATGGAACAACTCGCGGAACTCACCTGTCACGAGGCTCTCAGCGCGACCGCGGTGGAACCCACCGAGGACGGCTGGAACGTGGAGGTCGAGGTACTGGAGGAGAGGCGGATTCCCTCCACTGCGGACCTCCTGTCGCTGTACTCGGTCGTGCTCGACGAACAGGGCGACCTGCTCTCGTATCGGCGCGTCAAGCGCTACGCCCGTAACCGCAGCGACGGAAGCGGGGGATGCTGAGTGAGCTACGCGAAGCTCTCCTCCGCCTCGAGCAACGCGATCGCGCACGGTGGTTCCACGAATCTCGCCGACATCCTTGAACGGGTCCTCGACCAAGGCTTGGTGATCGCGGGCGACATCCGGGTGAACCTGCTCGACATCGAGCTTCTGACCATCAAACTCCGTCTGGTGGTCGCCTCCTTGGAAACCGCGCGGCAGGTGGGCATCAACTGGTGGGAGACCGATCCCTGGTTCAACGGCGACGCCGCGACCTTGGAATCAGAGAACGCGAAACTGCGTAAGCGTGTGCGCGAACTGGAGTGCGAATCCGACGAGAACGGATCGCACAAGGAAGACTCTGAAGAGAGCGAATCCCGGGAGCGTGCATAGTGGTACGAGCTGACGAGGGGGTCTGGCTGTACGCGGTGACCCGCGAAGTCCCGGCACCATGGCTCGCCGACCTCACCGGCGTGGACGGTGAACAGATTCGCGTGGTCGTCTCGACCGGATTGATGGCAATCGTCGGCACCGTCGATCTGGCCGATTTCGGCGAGCAGGTGCTGCCCGCACGTCTTGAGGACATCGATGTTCTGGCCGCACTCGCGCGGGATCACGACGGGGTGATCGAGGCCGCGGTGCACCGTGTCACGACGGCCCCGATGCGCTTGGCCACCATGTACTTCGACGACGCGCGAGTGGGTCAGATGCTCAAGGACCACCACGACGACCTCGACCGGACCCTGCGCCTGATCGACGGTTGCGAGGAATGGGGAGTGAAGGGCTTCGCCCCGACGGTGACGACCCCGGCGCAACGCGAACCGGAGACGTCAGCCTCGCGCGATGCCCCAGGTGGTGGCGCGGCCTATCTGCGCCGTCGAAGGAATCAGCTGATGGCGCGAGACGAGTCCGAGAACATGGCCTACCGGCGGGCCGAACTGGTCCACGACTCCTTGGTTCGACTATCGAAGTTGGAACGGCGACATCCGCCGCAGGACCCCAAATTGACCGGGGTCGATACGGCGATGGTCCTCAATGGCGCATACCTGGTGCCTCGGGAACGGGCGGCGACGTTCGCTGAAACGGTTGCGGTTCTGGGTCGGCAAGCAGGCGGACTACGTCTGGAACTCACCGGCCCATGGCCGGCGTACTCGTTCACGGGGCTTCGGGAGACCACGACATGACCGAGCTGATACCTCCGCCACGTTGTCAGGTCCCAGAGCAACGCCCGGTGGCCTTGGTCGATTTGCTGGACCGCGTTCTGGCCGGTGGGGTCGTCATCGCGGGCGAGGTGACATTGTCCCTGGCCGGAGTCGACATGGTACGGATCTCGCTTCGGGCGCTCGTGGCCTCGGCGGGAGCGTTGGAGTACGGTGCCCAACGACGGGAGATCACGTCATGACCGTGCCCCAGAAGCGGATGACGATTCCCGACCGACTCAACACCGATCCCGACAACGTCGAACGCGGCCTCGTGGGCCTGGTACTCACCATTGTGGAGCTTTTGCGTCAGTTGATGGAACGGCAGGCGATCCGCCGCATGGACGACGGAGTGCTCACCGAGGAACAGATCGAACGGGTTGGCACGACCCTGATGGCACTGGAGGACAACATGGCGAAGCTGAGAGAGCACTTCGGGCTGGAGCCGGAGGAGCTCAACCTCGACCTCGGTCCACTGGGGCCCCTCCTGTCTCACAAGTGACACCGCGGCGAACGGCCGGGTATCTCTAAGCGATCGTTGTCCTCCACGCGCTTCCTTCGGCCTGCGACTCGGACTGAACAGGGTTGTCGGTCCGGGTGTGGCCACCTCGTGAAATCTGTTCTGGACACACTGCGTCTTGCTGCGGACGGACGAGGCGTTTCGATGACGTGGCCAAAGGCGAGGCGTCGACGGGTCATTCAATGCTGGTCGTCGTTCCTATGTTGATCAGGTGTCGGGTGTTGTGGAGTCTTGAATCCGGTCTCCTGCTGGTTGGTCGCTCGAGCGGGCGCAGTGCGCGCAGCAATAGAACCGGCCCGACACCTCGGCTCCGTGGCCGATGATCTTGCAGCCGCAGTGCGCGCAGGTGGGCGCCAGTTCATGGATGGCGCACTCGAACGAATCGAAGGTGTACGTCTCGCCATCTGGCGCGCGAACTTGGAACGCCAGGGCATAGGTGTTACCGCATACGGAACATGGCGCGTTCATGATGAACCTCCCGACTCATGCTGGTCGTGTGCTTGCTCAGGTAGTACCCGGAATCCGTGGCGGTTACTCCTGTGTCGATGACGATGGAGCCGGCCGCCGCAATGGGAGTTCTCATTCAGTCGTCGGAACAGTGGAGGGGCTCATGACCGAGTCGCGACGTCCGCCGCAGGAGCCGGACTGCCGGGACATACCGAGCGGATGCGGCCAGAACTACGCCGCGACCAAGGGTGCCGTCCATGTCTGGACGTACTCGATGGCCAGGCCCTGATGGATCGCGGCATCAGGGTGAACCGCGTCGCTCCAAGTCCAGTGTGGATTTTACTCGGTCCGGCCATGTTCCCCACCGAGAAAGTGGAAGAGTTCGGAACACAGGCGCCGATGGGTCGAGAGGCGCAACCCGACGAGATCGCGCCCAGCACGTTCTTTCGGGCCTGTCCTTGAACTGCTTGTTGCCTTGTAACTGAACGTGTTGGAGAATTCGGCGGTCGTGGTCACTCCTGGATTCATCGGCTTGGCCTCAGCGTCGAAACTCGGTTCGTCTGCCCAGGTGTTGGGTAAACTGGCGAGGGGGTTATCGCAAGCCATGGAATTCGTACTCTGGGTCATCGCGGTTGTACTGGTCATTTCGGGCATCGTGTCGATAGTGCGCGGCAGTCTGCTGTGGGGCATCGTCCTGATCGTCATCGGACTGCTCGTCGGCCCCGGCGGTGTCAGCGTCTTCACGTAGCCGCGCGTTCGATTCATCCCGCACGTCTAGGGATCCGATGCCGTAGGACGACTTCGCGGCATGAGTCTTCACCGATGAGAGGGTTGAACATGCCGCCCGCCGGGTATTACACGCGTGACGCCGTTCTAGGGAGGGATCGACAGTGCCGCAGGAAGCATGGGGTAAGAAGCGAGAGCGTCAGTACCAGCACATCAAGAAGAGCCAAATGGACCAAGGCAGGTCGGAAGACCGCGCTGAGGAGATAGCCGCCCGCACCGTCAACAAGGAACGGGCGCGTGCCGGAGAATCCCAAACCGCCAGCAAGACTTCGACCAAGGACATCTCCTCGGGGCGCCGCGGCGGTAAGCGGTCACATTCAGGGCCGCGGGGTCGCACCAAGGACCAGTTGTACGCCGAGGCCAAGAAGAAGAACATCTCGGGCCGCTCCAAGATGAACAAAGCGCAACTGGAGAAGGCAGTTGGGCGGGGCTGACGACGCCGGCCGACGGCCAGTTGCGTTGCCACGGCTACGACTGGCAGCGTGAATCCGGTCGGCGCTGTTCGCCCGACGGCGATACCACAGTCCTTAGTGCTCGCGGCAAGTCGACCACACCGCGGCAAAACTGGTCGGGGTGGCTCCTCAGTCGGTGGGGATCGACCGACCGACGCCTCAACACGGGATCACCTCGGCCGGAGACGTGACCTTGTCACGCTCCCCGGCCTAGGTGTGGGTTCCTTGCCGCTCATGCCATCCCAGCGCTACTGGATCGTCTTGATCGGACCTTGCCAGCTGACCGTGGCATCGCAGAGGACGAAGCCCATGGCGTCGTTGATCGCGATCATGTGGTCGTTCTCATCGGCGTTCGTCGTGTCGATGTACTTCAGATCTGGCTCCGCCAGGCGGGACTCGCGCAGATTCGCCAGCTTGACGATCGTCCCCAATCGCCTGCCGCGGTGCTCGGGCGCCACCACGGTGGTCTGTTGGATCGCGTGCGATCGCGGCCGCTGCGGCACTATCAGCGCGGTGTAGGCGGCGAGCCGTCCCGTCGGGCGGTGTCGAGCCGCCGCGTAGTACTGGGTGCGCTTGCGTTTGGCGGCCATCTCCTCAAGCCCGCGCCACCGCGCCACGTCGAACTCGGCCGCCTCCCATTCGAGGTCTCCGGTCGGTACGTCCGAATGGAGGCGACTCTCCAGATAGGCCAGATCCGCGACGAGTGAGTCGTCGGCGCGATCGCGCCACGTCACCACCTCGAATTCGGCGGCCCTCGTCCAGGCTCGGGCCGCGAGTTCGTTCAGCGACGCGGAATCGACGGTCGTCACGTCGAGCCGACGTCGAATCTCCACAAGGGCACGAGTGAGGCCCACGCTCTCGCAGAACGCCGCACCGGCGATCGGATGCCCCACAATGCCGCCAGGCACCGACTCGTACGTCGGGAAGGTGACGGCGTGCCGGTCCAAGTCCCGGGCACGAGCCCCCAACCGGCGGTACAGGGCCGTGGCGACGCCCCGACGCCGGAACTCCGGGTGGACCCACCCGATGGAATGGACGTGGGCGCGGTTCTCCCGCTCCGGCAGCACCATGTCGAAGTAGCCGACGAGGGTGCCCTCCGCGTCGCGCGCTCCCCAATGTTCCACGGAGGTTCCGGGCTGCGAGGAGAGCATCGACGCGCGCAGCGCCTCCTGTCCGAGTGTCGGCTGATCGGCGCGATCATGACTCATGTGTGCGAGGTACAACCGATACTGCTCGGCCATCACCGAGTCGACACCGAGGTCAAGGGCTTCAATACGCATCGACGCAGTATGCGTTCCCGCCCGAACCGGGACAACGGTATTTTCGCCGCTGTTCGCGCCAGGCGATGAGAGGCGCGGACGCTGGACTGCGCTGCCACCGGGATCGGCCCCTCCGCGCTCCGGGCGGGGTCGCCTTGGGGTGACGGTCGGTTCGGCGATGGCGGTTCGCATGATCCGGGTGTCGAGTCGACGATCGTGTCGAACCGACCAACGGCCTCAAGAGAACGCTGCGAACCCGGTCTCCATCGATAATGGACTAATCTGGGATTCGGGCCGGGCGTGCGCCAATCGACTAGCGGTGCCGTCCGGTCGTAGCGAATGGAACCATTGGGGCCCTTCAGTTAGCAGCAGGACGGCTCCGCCGCGTAGTTATCTATTTAGGATGAACGGAGTCGCTTCCCGGTGGCTCGGCAGAAGGCCAGTCGCGGGGGAATCGGACGTCCAGCGCGCTCGCCGCGACCGCCGTGTGTTCGGCGGTGGCGTGGAGGCGTCGGTCGCGCTCGACGATCGCTCCGCTGCGGAGCATGCCGTCGACGAGTTCCGTGGCGAGCTTCTCGGGTGTCAGGCCCAACAGCCGCGCCGCGTCGGTCAGCCACGTTCGCGCGTGCAGGTACGCGTCCACCTCGGCGATGGGAATACCGTCGCGGATCATGAGGGCGAAGGCGAAGATCCGGCGAGCGCCGTACCAGACGGCACCGCCAGGGTCGTCGACCAAGCGTTGGGCGCGTCGCAGCGCGTGGGCGATGGCGGCGCCGGTGTCGGCGGGGATCGGGCCGTGCGACGGGAGCAGCACCCTTGGCGCGAGGTCCGCGAGGCGCTGGATCGAGTTCAGTGCGGTCGTGGTGGCCTCGGGGCCGTCGAGCACGAGGTTGACCCAGCCGACGTCGTAGTCGGAGAGGGCGTCGCCGACGACCAGCAGCCGCTCCTCCGGTTGCCACAGCGCCACATGGCCGACGGTGTGACCAGGTGTGGCGATGACCTCCCAATCGGTGTCGCCGAGCCGGAGCATTTGCCCATCATGGAGTGATTCGTCGACTGTGTACGGCGCGACCGGCTGGTCGAGGAACTCCGCCGAACAGCAACCCGGGTCGCGTCGTCGGATCGCCTCGGCGTCGGGTGCACTGGCGGCGACGCGCGCGCCCGACGCCTGCAGCAAGGCGTTCCCCCCGACATGGTCCGAATGCCAGTGGGTGTTCACGACCAGGTCGAGGCGTCCGGTCCGGGCCTGAACCCAGGAGCGTGTCTCCTCCGCGTGGCCGACGAAGCCGCTGTCCACGAGCGCCGGCGCACGCCCGGGCAGGAGGAGCAGGTTGGCGTCGGGAAACGGCCTGTGCTGCCAGATCGCCCAGGTGGGAAGCAGTTCGGTCGGGTTGTTCACTGTTCCGCTCTCTCGTTCACTCGAATCAGGGTCTGCTGTCCGGTGGCCACAAGGGTTCGCTCGTCGTCGCGGACTCCGTGTACCTCGAGTCGGCGCACGGTCAGCGTCCGTCCGGCCTTCACGACGGTTCCGATCGCCTCGATGTGATCGCCCTGCGCGGGTGCTAGGAGGTTGATCTTGTACTCAACGGTCAGCACGGCCGTGTTCTCCGGGAACAGGGTGAAGGCCGCGTAGCCACCCGCGCTGTCGGCGATGGCGCTGGTGGCTCCCGCGTGGATGTAGCCGTGTTGCTGGGTGACTTCCGGGCGGCTCGGCAGTTCGACGTGAACGCGCGCCCCGACTCGATCCGGGTGATGCGGGCACCGAGATGACGCATCATGCCCTGGTTGTCGAAACTGGCGCGGACGCGTTCCCGTACTTCGGGACTGGCCGGCGCCGCCTGAGTTTCCATGTCTTTCCCATCAGATGTCGAGTCGGGTGAGGACGGTTATCCGGCGAGGTGCCCGGTCACGAGGAACCCGCCGATGGCGATCATCATGGCACCACTGACGCGAGTGACCACACGAGCGGCGTTCGGGCGGGCGCGGAGCACGCGATCCGCCGACGGACGACGTGGGCCGGGCCATCGCTCGCCGGCTGTCCGGCATCCGACTTCGACGGTCGTGCCGGAGTGGTTCGTTCGGCGACTGTTGACAGTGGGCCTCTTCGCGTCCGTTTCGCCCGTTGGGATCGAGGACGATGAGCTGTCGGCCGATCAGTTCCACCTCGCTCGCGCGGATCTCGCCGCCTTCACGTCCGTGTTCGAAGGAGTGCGACGTGCGTTGCGGCAGTGGGGGTGTGGTTCGAGGCCGCCGCTCCGGAAGGCGTGCGGCGGCCCCGAAGTCCAATGTGCTTTTACGTCGATCGGCGTCGGCCGTAGGTGAGGCGACGCAGCAGGGTCTCAGCTGGACCGCGATAACCGTTGCGGTGCATCAGGTAGGCGATCACCACCGAACTCAACCAGATCGCGACGGCGCAGGCCGCCGAGACGTAGGTCGGATGGTCGACTGTCGTTCCGAGCGCCAGCGTGTACGGCGAGGCCAGGACCAACCAGGCGATCGACTGGAGGATGTAACCGCTCAGTGAGCGCTGGCCCAGTGCCGTCAGCGCGGTGACGATCGTGCTGGGCGTGGAACGGTGCGAACGCCTCGACAGGCGGAGTGCGACCAGTCCGAAGACGCAGACGTAGCCGATGCCGCCGAAGAAACCGGAGGTCTGGTACAGCAGCTTGATCAGGTCGCCGGTGCCTTCGTCCACGTGGAGGAAGCCCGCAGCTTGCAGGCCCATCGGGAGGCCGCCCGCGATGCCGACGACGAAACCGAGGATGGCGCCGAGCCGCAGTGCCCGGCGGTGTTTCGCGGGTTCTTCCAGGACGCGGTGCCGCGCGGCCCACGCACCGAACCAGACGACGAGGATGAACGACAGGAACGTCAGCGTTCCCAACGGCCATTCGCCCAGCCGGATCAGTATCGAGTCGAGGTAGTCGGCGCCGGTGGCGGTCATGAACGGGACGGTCGAGACGGTCGCGTCGCCGTCTCCGGAGCCCATGATGCCGACGGTCACCAGGACTGCCAGCACCGCGAGGTACACCGCGCCGAAGACGACGTACGCCACCGCGACACGGTGCACCTTGTCTCCGCGACGGAGTAGGACGAGGGTGAAGATGATGCCGAGGATGCCGTAGGCGCCGAGGATGTCGCCGGAGAAGAGCAGGATGCCGTGCAGGGCGCCGAATACGAACAGCCAGGCGTTGCGGCGCAACAGGATCGATCGGGTGACGCGTGGGTCTTCACCGATCGTGTCCTGGCGGCGAGCGAGCTGGATCAGGCCGTAGCCGAACATCAGCGCGAACAGCGGCAGGCCCCGCGCGTGGACGAAGGTGAACAGGAAGATGTTGTAGAGGCGTTCGAGGCCATGGGGTGTGGTGTCGACGCCGGGGGCGTTGTCGAAGAAGACCGACGGCGCGTGCGCGAGGGCGATGATCAGCAGCATCGCGCCGCGTGCCAGGTCGGGAGCGAGGGCGCGGTCGGCGCGACGCACGGGGCCGGGGACCGCGCCGGGAGGGCGAGTCTGGAGTGGGGTGGTCATGTATGTCCCTGCAATGAAGGCGATCGGATTAAGTATCTTGAAGATACTATCTGAGGGATACTAATTGCTGTGGGATGATCTTCCTCATCGGGTGGCAGTACGAGGCGGAAGGTGGGCCCGCGATGAACGACGAGAAGGTTCCGGCCGAACTGGACCGGCTGTGGCGGCTGTCCGCCGAGTCCCGGCTCGGTCGACCCGCGAAGCTCGACGTCGACCGTGTCGTTCGTGCCGCGATCGAGCTGGCCGACCGCGACGGCCTGTCGGGGGCGACCCTGCCGAAGATCGCCGAGGCTCTCGGCGTCACCAAGATGTCGCTGTATCGGCATACGGGATCGAAGGACGAGCTGCTGGACCTGATGGCGGATCTCGCCGTCGGGCCCGCCCCGCTGTCGTCCGCCGTGGCCGGTGAGTGGCGGACGGGCCTGACGGACTGGTCGCTCGCCCAGGCCGAGGTGTTCCGGCGGCACACCTGGCTGGCGCGACTGCCGATCAGCGGGCCCCCGAAGGGGCCGAACCAGATCAGTTGGCTGGACGCGGCGCTTCGGGTGTTGAGGGACACCGGCCTCGGTTGGCTGGCCAAGTTGGCCGTCGTCGGCCTGCTCGGCGGTTATGTCCGCAGCGCGTCCCAGCAGGCCAATGACATGGCCGAAGGTCGACGGGGCACTGGTCTCGACCAGGACCAGGCGGAGCGGGAGTACGGTCGGGCGCTGGCGAAGCTGGTCGACGTCGAGCGCTTTCCCGAGGCGGCCAAGCTCTTCGGAGCCGAGATCTTCGAGACGCCGGTCGCCGAACCGGAACCGTCCGATAGGGACTTTCGTTTCGGTCTGGACCTCATCCTCGACGGCGTTGCGACCGCGATCGATCGGCGGAACCCGGACTGACTCCGGCGCCGGTCCTCAGGCTCCGCTCGCTTCGTCCACTTTCTTCAGTCGTTGACCGGGTCGGCGTGGGACCGTCCACTCCCGAGGCATCGTTGACGTCAGTCATCGGCGGCGCGATACAGGCCGGAACGGTGGGCGATGACGGCCAGCTCGGTGCGGTCCCGTGCGCCGAGCTTGGCGAGGATGCGGCTCACGTACGTTCGCGCCGTCGCGGGGCTGATGAACAGGACCGCCGCGATGTCGCTGTTGGTGTCGCCGTGGCCGATGCGCACGAGGACCGCGAGTTCGCGCTCCGTCAACTCCGCCAGGCGGGGATCCGGTGTGGGCGGTGGTGGCGCGTGCGCGACATGCTCCATGACACGGCGAGCGATCTCCGGCGACAACAGATTGCCGCCGGCCGCGACGGTGTGGACGGCGCGGCGCAACTCGTCCGAGGGAGTGTCCTTCAGGAGGTACCCCGCCGCCCCTAGTCGGACGGCCTCCAGGATGTCGGCGTCATCGTCGAAAGTGGTCAGTATCAGGACGCGGACCCCGGCGAGGTTCGGATCGGCCCTGATCGATCGGGTGGCCTCGATGCCGTCCATGTCGGGCATGCGAATGTCCATGAGGACGACGTCCGGACGAAGCCTGCGCGCCAAGGTGACCGCCTCGCCCCCGGTGCGCGCCTCGTCGGCGACGTGGATGCCGGGATCGTTCGACAGCAGCGCGCGCAGACCCGTTCGCACGAGCTCCTGGTCGTCCACTATGAGGACATTGATCACGGTTCGTCTCCCAACGGCAGGATCGCCCGGACGGCGAAACCGTCCCGTCCGGGCCCGATCTCGAGCGTGCCACCGACCGCCGCCGCCCGTTCCCGCATGCCCGTCACGCCGTGGCCCGGAGTGAACGCGGCACCGGTCGACGACCGTCCATCATCGATGATGCTCAGTCGCAAGGTCTCGTCGTCGGCCACCGCCTCGACGTGGACCCGGGTGGCGGTCGAATGCTTGACGAGATTGGTGATGGACTCCTGGACGATTCGGAACGCGGCCGTGTCCACGGTGGGCGGCAGTCGACGTGCCAGGCGAATGTCGGACGTGACCTCGATCCCCGACCGAGACGCCGCCCGGAACGTCGCGTCGACGTTGTCCAACGAACTGACCGTCCGCGTCCCGTCGGTCGGAGTCCGCAGTAGACCCACGGTGCGACGAAGGTCGGCCATCGTCGTGGCCGTGGCGTTCTTGATGACGATCAGGGCGCCCACCGCCGCCGCGTCGTCTCGGCCGACGGCCTCCCGGGCGACGTCCGCGTGCAACGAGATCACCGACGTCGCGTGCCCGACCGAATCGTGCAGGTCCCGGGCGATCGCGACACGTTCGGCCTGGACCGCCGTCTCCGCGTCGCGCCGAAGCCGCTCGGCGGTGAGGGCGATCACCCGCCGGGCGCTCGTGGTGGCCAGGCGCCGGGAGCGGACACTGTCTCCGAGAGCGATCGCCGCCGCCATGAGCAGCGCGTGCCCGGCGAGCTCGTAGCCGACGACCAGCGAGAAGTCGTCGCCCTCCGCCAAACGGAAGAACACGCTCGTCGCGAGAACGAACACCGCCATGCCGACCGTCCATGCGAGCCGACCGAACTCCGCCGCCGAGTACAGGGCCGCCGCGACCGGCACCGCCACCCCGATCGCGGGATAACCGGCCGCGTAGTACGCGAACAGGCCGAGGACGGTGACCGTCAAGACGATCAGGGGGTATCGGCGCCGCGCCGACATCAACGCGCCCAGCCCGACCGCCCACAGGTAGGCGACGGCGTCGGGATCGTTGTCACCGCCGTAGTTCGCGCTGATGACGAACGCGACGGTTGCGGTCACGGCGGCGCCGAACACGGCGTCGACCACCCACGGAGGGAGGGACCTCCGCTTTCCGTCACCGCTCGATCGGGCGTTCATTCGACCAGACTAGGGCGGGCCGCCGCAGGTCGCAGTCGACGCGAAGCGCGAGTCCATGTCGCCTTTCGACGTACGAGACGCGCGATCGGCGACGGATGCCAGCCGACCGTCGTCGTTCATACCGTGGTCGTCATGGAACCTTCGAACACGGAGCTCAGCACCCTCGACGCGCGTCGAGCCCGCTTTCCCGGCCTCCCGTGGGCGGTCGTGATCGGGCTGGCGATGTTGGCGATCCCGCGCGTCGTCCTGCACGATCTCGGTCTCATCGAGGAGGGCACCGGCACCAATGCCGTGCTCGTCTTCGTGCCGCCGGCGGTGTGGGTCGCCGTCGCGCTCTGGCGACGAGTCCCCAAGCCGTTCGTCACCCTCCTCGTCATCGGGGCGCTCTCCGGGGTGTTCCTGACGGTTGGACACCAGTTGCTGTGGGACGTCGGCTTCGGTGACGACCCGCCCCGACTGGGTGGAAATCTGACCGACCTCGACCCGGCCGCGCAGGCCGCCATCATCCGGTTCTTCGCCGCCGTCTCCAGCCTGTTCACCGGCGTCATCATCGGCGCGGTCACGGGCCTCATCGCCTGGGGCTTGAGCAAGATCACCCGACGAACCGCCGCCGACACCTGACTCCCCTCCCTACCCCACTCCGCTTGGTTGGTCAAACGTCTCGCTTGGTTGGGCAAATTGCGAAAACACGCCTGTTTCGAACATTTGCCCAACCAAGCGGAACTTTTGCCCAACCAAGCGGAACTTTTGCCCAACCAAGCGGGGTAGGTGGGGGAGAGGACCCGCGATCGATAATGGCTGGTCTCGGCCGGGGCCACGTGTTTAACTGGCGCGTTTTCTGAGGGAGGGTTACGGGCCATGGTGATGAGATTGCTTCGGTTGGCGCGTGGTTGGTCCACGCCTCGCCGCGGCTACTACGTGCTGGCGGCGGGGTGGGACTTCTTCCACGCCATGGCCTTCACCCTCGCCCTCGTCTATCAACTCCAGGTCGCGGGCCTGACGCCGTTCCAGCTCATCGTCGTCGGCACCGTCATGGAGCTGACCTGCTTCCTGGCGGAGGTTCCGACGGGCGTCGTCGCGGACCTGTACTCCCGCAAACTGTCCATCATCATCGGATTCGTCCTCATCGGAGCCGGGATCGTCGTTCAGGGCGCGGTGCCCGCGTTCTGGTGGATTCTCGCGGCCCAGGTCGTGTGGGGGATCGGCTTCGCGTTCACGTCCGGCGCGGTCGAGGCGTGGATCACCGACGAGGCCGGCCCGGAACACGTCCTGCCGTTGTTCACGCGTGGCACCCAGATCGGCTTGGTCTTCACCTTTGTCGGGACCCTGGCGGCGGGCGCCCTCGGCATCGTCTCGCTGCGGTTGCCGCTGCTGGTCGCGGGCGTCGGCTTCGCGGCGCTCGCCGTGGTTCTGGCGGTGATCATGGAAGAACGCAATTTCACGCCCGTACGGCCGGAACGGCGGGAGTCCTTCGCGCACATGCGCGCTTCGTTCACGGCGGGGCTCGCTCAGGCGAGACGTCGACCGGTCGTCCGTTCGTTTCTGTTGATCAGCCTGCTGTCGGGGTTGTCCAGCGAGGCGTTCGATCGCTTGTGGACGGCGAGGATTCTGGAGGACTTCGCCCTCCCGTCGGCCTTCGGCGCCGCGTCGGCGGTCTGGTTCACGGTGTTCGCGCTCATCGGTCACCTCGTCGCCTTGGTCGCGAGCGTCGTGACGCAGCGGCTCAGCCCCGTGGCGGTGAACGCCGCGCACCCTGGGGCACTGCTCGCGGTACTGGTAATCGTGCAGGCCGGGGGCATCGCAGGGTTGGCGTTGTCCGGGAACCTGTGGTTCGCCGTCGGTGCCGTGTGGATCCGGGACGCCGCGCGGGTCGTCTCCGAACCGATCCAAGCGGCGTGGCTCAACCGTTCCGTCGACTCCGGGACGCGTGCCACGGTCCTGTCCATCAACAGTCAGTTCAACGGGATCGGCCAGATCGCGGGCGGACCGCCGCTCGGCGCCTTGGCCGGGCGGACGTCCATTCCGGTGGCGCTGCTCGTGTCCGCGGGCCTCCTGGTTCCGGCGGCGCTGGTGTTCGCGCGGCTTCGCGGCGGCCGGGCCGGTCCGGGACTCCGATAGCGTTCGACGGTTCGTTCGCGCAGGCCGATGGGCCGAGCGGTGAACTCGGCCCAAGGGGTGATCACACCATTATGGATGAATATACGTCCTCTTCGGATTGATCAGGGTTGTCGTGTGGATGCCGAGGCGCGCGTGTTCGTCAGTCTTCGCCGTCGGTGATGGGCACCTCCGGCAGACCCATCAGGATCTCCGCGAAGACGTCCGCATCCATGGTGTCCGCCGAGCAACTCGCGGCGGAGGACTCTTCGTCCTCATCACCGGAGGAGCACTCGAAATACCCCTTGAGCGCCGTCCCGTCGGTGCGGAAGATGATGGCGCCGACGGAGACTTCGTCGATGTCATCGCGCGAATGGCCCTTCTCCTGAACGATCATGACGACCTCCTCCCCGCCGGGACCGGTCGAATCGGAGCATTCGGTGAAGATGCCCACATCCGCGCTCTCCCAGCAGGAGTAGACGTTCCCCGGCATGACGTGGAATGCCCAGCGGCTCATTTCGACGGGTTCGTCCGTCCATCCGCCCGGCTCGTACAGCTCGACGAAGACGTCACCGATGCGCGCGCCGTCAGTGTCTTCGATGGACGCCCCGCCGCTGTACGGGATCTCCCAATCGGTGGGATCCTGCTGCTCGATCTCCGCCAACGCGAATGGCTCGCGTTCTGGCTCGAAGTACGGCTCCCCGAACACGAGGTTGGGATAGTTCTCGGCGAAGCCGGTGCGCAGCATTTCGGTGTGTTCGGTCAAGTCGGGGCCCGGTGGGTCAACTTCCACCTCGGGGCCGCGCGTGGGGTCCATCGTGGGTGGTTCGGTGGCCTCCTCGGTCGTCGAATCGGCCGCGGTGTCGGTGGTCGCGGCCGGAGCGAGGTTCGGCAACAGCAGCACCCCAGCCGTCGCGGCGGCGATGACGGCGAGGCCCCCGCCCGCGAAACCGATGCGCCGCTTCAGGTGCCGTCGCTGCCCCCGTGCGAGCAGACGCTGTGGGTCCATAGTGAGGGGTGGTTCGTCGGCGGGCAGGGTCTTGCCCAGGATGTCTTTGACGTCGGTCATGACGGGACTCCTTCGAGGTGCTCGTGGACGGGATCGGGTAGTAGTTCGCGCAGTGTCCGCAACGCCTTGGCGGTCTGGCTCTTCACCGTGGAGACCGAACAACCCATGATCTGGGCGGTCTCCTCGACGGTGTGGTCCTCCCAGTACCGCAGGACGAGGGTCGCTCGTCGTCTCACCGGAAGCTTCGCCAAGGCGTCGAGCAGGACGATGCGCTCGTCACTGTCATCGGTGGGAAGCGGCGGTGCGACGTCGGGAACGGCCTCCTTGGTTCTCTCCCGGCGGAACCATCCACGTCTATGGATGTCATGCAGCGCGTTGACGACCATCCGGCGCGAGTACGGGCCGATCGCCCGTCGCTGCGCCTTGTTCCAGTCGGTGTAAAGCTTGACGAAGACGGTCTGCACCGCGTCCTCGGCGCGATGCCAGTCGCCGCACACCAGGTATCCGAAACGCCGCAGGGACGCCATGTTCGAAGCCACGAACTCGCGATACTCGGCTTCCTGGCTTGGCCGCATTTGGCCTCCTTATCTCTACTGTCGGCCTCTAGAGGCTGTCCCGTCGTCCGCGATGAGACGACGGGACAGCCCATAGACGGACTCAACCGTCGTTCCGGACGCCCGGCTCGTGATGTTTTCTTCGGCGCCGATCGCGAACGCGCCGGTGACGAACGCGCCGGTGACGGTCGAACCGCAGCCGGGCATGGCTCCCTCAATGCAGGCACCCCGCCCGCTGATGAACTCGCGTTGCGGTGTCCGATGGCGGAAGGCGCCTCGGTATCGGAGTGACTTCGAGCCGCGTCTGACGCGCGGGAGTTCGATGGTCTCTTCCAGAATATCCATGGTGGACTCACGGGCGCGGTCTGTCCTGAAACGATCGAGGTCCATGCCCGGTGTGAGGTCTCGGGTCGCCGAGGCATGTGGGCAACCGGGTCAGGCGAGCTGCTTCGGATCGGTCGACGTGTCGACGTATTGCCGCGTGCCGCGTGCCGCGTGCCGCGTGGCGTCTGCTCTGCGCTCACACCAGGGAGGATCGGGCGCCTTTCCTCTACCAGGATCCACAGTCGAGGGATCTGATCTCGCGGCCGAGGGTCGACCACGACCAGATCGTCCGGTCCGGATCGCCTGGGGCGGCTCATTTCGGACTCCCCGACGGCGCCCAGATCCAGCCGAGGTCGCGGTAGCGACGGGAGCGCGACGACTCGCCGGTGGTGACGGGGACGTACTTCTCCTATGGAGGGAACCCCGTCTCCGTCTGAGGCGCCCCAAAATCCATAATGGGGTGTCGGACTCCCCGCTCAACCAAGGACGACTCGGAGGACCGGCGCCCGGTGGATCAGGAACTCTTGCGGATCGCGAAGACGTCGACCTCGACGAGGACATCCGGGGCGGACAGCGTGGTGACGGCCGCGAAGGTCCCGGCGATGACGCGACCGTCCACGAAGGCGTCACGGATCGCCGTCACCAACGGCAGTCCGCCCTCGTCGGCGACGTAGTACGTCAGTTTGATGATGTCGTCGAGCCCGACACCTTCGGCCGCCAGCAAACTGGTCACGTTCGCGAACGCCTGCCGCGCTTGGGCTTCGACGTCGCCGACTCCGACGAGACGTCCGTCGTCACCGTACGGGCCGATGGCGGCGATCGTGATCAGCCGTTCGTCGTTCGCCTCGTCGGACGTGTCGGGACCGGCGTCCGTCGTCTCGTCGATGCCACCGAATTCGATGCCCGGGATCTCGTCGTCGCTCATCCGTGCAGTATGCCGGTCGCGATCCAATGCCGCCCGGACGTCACAGGCTCAACAGCTCGAACGCGGCCGGGTCGTTGGTGGCACAGTGCTCGAGGATTCGTCGGGCGCGATCGACCGGAGTCCCGGGTTCGCTCGTGTCGACCTCGATGTCGTACCGCCGATGCTCGTGCACGGTCGCGAGTTGGCCACGGGCGAGACCGATCGGGCGATTGTCCCGCAGCGCCTCCCGCTGATCGAGCACCTCGACCGGACAGCGGACGCCCACCAGGTACACGCGCGCGTTCGCCAGAGAGTGGAGCCAACCGGCGAGGATCTCCGGCCCGAGCAGCATCTCGTCAATGAGGACGGAATCGCCGATCGACGGCAACGCCGCCACCGAACGCTGGTGGGCGCGGATCACCCGCGAGCCGACCTCTCCATATCGGACGCGGACCGTCGGCCGATCCTCGGCGTCGAAGCCGGATTCGAAGTAGAAGCCGTCGACGGCGTGCTCACCCTCGCCAAAGGCCGACCACGGTGGCGGCATCAGTTTCGCGCACGCGTCGAAACCCGTGTACAGATACGGCACCCCGGCGATGTCCTGCATGGCCCGAGCGAGCGTCGTCTTGCCGGAACTCGACGTGCCGTTGAGCATTATGACGTGATTCATCAGACCCCCCGGCTCAGCCTAGAGGCTGTTCCGTCGTCCCAGGCCTGAGAAGTGAGATGGGGAGACCTGCGCGGTGTGGTTAGCGGCCGCCGCCCCAGCGGTGCCAGGGGCCGCGTTTGCGGGTCGAGTGGTGCGTGTCGTCGCTGACGCGCAGATCGCCCATCACCGTGGTCACCCTCACCCTGACCGTCGGTCCGTTGGGCGAAGCGGCGACGCCGCTCGTCCGCACTCGGGCGTCGCCCATGATCTGCATGCCGTCGTTGTGCACGGCGATGCCGTCGGGGACGATGATCCGCAGGTCTCCCATCACCACGTAGCCGCTGATGACCACCTCGTTGTCGGGGATGATCGCGTCGCGCAGGTCGATCGTCAGATCGCCCATGACGCAGATCGCTTTCAGGTTCCCGGGGATCGAACCCTGCAACCGCTCCTTGGAATCGCCCATGATGGACATGTATCTGCGCTCGCCCTGGCGGTCGGCGCTCGACGACTGCCGACCGAAGCCGCTGTGCGCGGGTGCCACCGCGGACGAGGCGGCCGACCTCGGCGGCGGAACCCCGTCCGGCAGGTCCGCCGTCAAACCGGTCAGGTCTCCACGTGTCACCGCCGCGTACGCCGCGGTCGTGCGCTCGCTGAACTCGGAGAGCGTCAGACGGCCCTCGGATGCCGCCCGCTGCAACAGTTCCGCGACCGCGTTGCGGTCGGCGTCGGAAACGCGGATCCGATCGTTGGGTACGGGGGCGCCGGGCGTGTCAGTCATGAGATCGAGGATAGCCAAGGCCCACCCGCCTCCGCCTCGACGAAGGCGGTCATCAAACGGACCGCCCACCTACCACCCACGGACCGGCGGCGAACCACCCGCGGACCACCCGCGGACAGCCGCGGACCACCCGCGCCGATCGGGAGTTCCGCTTGGTTGGGCAAAGGTGCCGCTTGGTTGGGCAAATTGCGAAAACAGGCCTGTTTCCGATATTTACCCAACCAAGCGGAGGTGTTTGGCCAACCAAGGCAAAAGGGACGGACGGGCTTGGGAGGCGGATGTCGCGGGTTAGGCGAGCACGCCCGCTCGGCCGAGGTTGTGGTCGAAGAACGCTGCCAGGGTGGCCCGGCTCGCGACCTTCACGGTGTTGTTGACGGCGATCGGGTCGACGACGAGGTATCCGCCGTTGCCGTCGTAACCGGCGACGGTGAGGAAGTGCGGCACCCCGTTCGGGCTCGCGACGTTGACCGGCCACGGCAGGTCGATCGTGTTGCCGGCAAGGACCACGGGTCGTCCCGAGCGCACGTGAGCGAGGATCGTGTCCAGATTCCAGCTGGTGTATGTGGACAGTCCATAGGTGGCGAACGCGCGATTCACCTGGGTCTCGTTCGTGCCGCCGGTCTTGACGTTGCGCGCCAAGCCCATGTCCTCGCGGGCACGGTGGATCGATTCGACCGTCGACGTGTTCCAACCGTGCGGCGTGATGCCGAGCGCCAACAGGGCCGCGACGACGCTCGTCGGTCCACAGTCCTCCCACTGCGTGAACTGGCCCTGGTTCTGTTGCAGCGGCGTGATGTCGCCGCCGGGCGGTGGGGCGTCGTCGCACTCGGGGACGCCGGGGATCCGACCGTCGTAGCCGGTGTTCATGTACGCGTCGGCGAGATAGCCGCCGTCGTCGGAGGAGTAGTCCCACAGGTTCGAGCTGAAGCCGCGGGTGTTGGTGACCCACTGCCCGTACGCCTGGCAGGTCACGTCGATGACGTCACCGGTCTGCGCGAGACCGACGGGGGAGGAGGCGGTCGTCGGTGCTTGGCGGATGTTGAGCCCGTCGCCGTCGGTGTTGCCGACGGTGGCGGGGTGCCCGGCGTGGGCGGTGGCGGGTAGCGCGAACAGCGCGGTTGCGATGGTGGCGACGATTATCAGGGCGCGCCTGGCTAGTCGGCGGCACGGGCGGGCCGAAACGACGTCGGTCATGTCGTTCTCCTCTGTTCTAGGGGTCGCGCCACCGGTGGTCGACCGCGCGTTCGCGGGCGTCGAGTGCCGGGTCTGGACCGGTGACGCGCACCAAGACATCGATGATGGTCGATCACATTACCACGATTTCGTAGTATTCGAAATCGAAGTAGCCACGGCGCCAACGCTTCCGTATCGACTACCGAAACGAGGTCCGATCACGGCCGGAACCGATACCCCATTCCCGGTTCGGTCAGCAGGTGCTCGGGACGCGCGGGGTCGCTCTCGAGCTTCCGGCGCAACTGCGCGAGATACTGCCGCAGGTAGTTCGTCTCGCGATCGTAGGTCGGCCCCCAGACGTCGTGCAGCAACTGGCGTTGACTGATCAGCCGACCAGGGTTCCGCAGCAGGATCTCCAGCACCTGCCACTCCGTCGGCGTCAGCCGCACCGGCTCGCCGTCGCGAGTGACCGTCCGCGCCGCCAGATCGACGACGCTCGGGCCGATCGTGACCCGGGGAAGGTCCTCACCGACGCCCGCCCTCCGGGTGGCCGCTCGCACCCGGGCCAGCAGCTCGCCGACATCGAACGGCTTCGTGACGTAGTCGTCCGCGCCGACGTCGAGGGCCCGGATCTTGTCGGCGCTCGCCGCGCGACCCGACAGCACCAGCACTGGAACCCGTGTCCAACCGCGCAGGCCCGCGACGACCTCGACACCATCCATATCGGGCAATCCGAGGTCGAGGATGACGAGGTCGGGGTTCATCGAGGTGGCGGCCCGCAACGCGCTCGAACCGTCCGCCGCGACGACGACGTCGTAGCCGTGCGCCGCCAGGTTGATGCGCAGCGCCCGCCGGATCTGCGGGTCGTCGTCGACCACCAGGATCGTCGTCACATCGTCTCCTTTCGACTGGGCGCCGAACCGTCCGGTAGCGCCAGCACCATCGTCAGACCACCACCGGGAGTCTGCTCCACCGTCAGAGTGCCGCCCATCGCCTCCGCCAGTCCCCGGGACAACGCCAGGCCCAGTCCGACTCCGCTCGTGGTGTCCCTATCTCCGAGCCGCTGAAACGGGGTGAAGATCAGGTCTTGATCCTCACCCGAGACCCCCGGCCCGGAGTCGATGACCCGCAGCTCGACCAGGCCGCCGTGCGCGCTCGCCGTCACCAACGGCGGCTCGTCCTCCGGACTGAACCGCAGGGCGTTGCCGATGACGTTGACGAGGATCCGCTCCAGCAGGCCCGGGTCGGCCGAGACGACCGGCAGATCGTCCGGGATGCTCAGACGGACGTCGCGGGCCTCCGGGCCGAGCTCCTCCAAGGCGGGCGGGACGGCCTCCTCGAATCCGATCGGAACCCTGTGCACCCCAAGGGAATCCGCTTGAAGACGACTCATGTCGAGCAGGTTCGACACGAGTCGGTCCAGCCGGTTGAGCGATTCGTCGGCAGTCTCCAGCAACTCGTCTCGTTGCGCCGCGCTGTACCGGCCGTGCCGATCCCGTAGACCCGCCAACGACGCCTTCGCCGACGCCAGCGGGGTGCGCAGGTCATGGGACACGGCCGCCAGAAGGGCCGTGCGCATCTTGTCGGTCTCGGAGAGTCGTCGCACCGTCGACGCCTGTTCGGTGAGTCGATTCTGGCGCAGCGCGGCGGCGGCGTGCACCGCGAACGCCTCGACGATGCGGCGATCCGCCGCCTCCAAGGTTCGGCCCGACAGCGCCAACGCCAGGTCGTCACCGATCGGGATGTCCACATCGGCGTCACCCGGGCTGGCGCAGCGTGTCGACCCCGCCGCCGCGACCACCCGCCACGCCTTCGGGTCATGCCGTTCGTCCGGTCCCGCGGTGCCCTCGTCCCGCTCGAAGAAGGTCACAGAGGACAGTGTGAACGTCGACCGCAACTGTTCCAACAGGTCCGGGAGCCGATTGCCGCCACGAAGGACGGAGCCCGCGAGACCGGCCAATGTGTGCGCCTCGGCGGCAGCCCGGGCGGCCGCGCGCGCGCGTCGCGCCGACAGGTTGACGAGGGTCGCGCCGGCTATCGCGAGCAGCACGAACACGAACAACGCGAACAACTGTTCCCGGTCGGACACGACCAGGGTGTGGTACGGCGTGGTGAAGAACAGATTCATCAGAATGAATCCGCCGACCGCCGCGAGGAGCGCGGGCATGACACCGCCGGTCAACGCGATGGCCATGATCGCCGTCAGGACGACGAGGATCACGCTCGACAGGGACAGATCCTCGCCGAACGGCCGCAGCGCCGCGATCAGGAGAGGTAGTCCGAACACGGTCATCAGATAGGCGGCGACGCGGCGTCTCCTGCTGAGGACCGGCTTGTTGGCGCGGACTCGGCGCCCGGTCGCGACCCGCTCATGCGGCACGAGGTGGACATCGATCGATCCCGACCGCGCCGAGGTGGTCACCCCGACACCCTGCGCGAACAGGCGGGCGAGGCGACCACGTCGCGATGCCCCGAGGACGAGCTGGGTCGCGTTGACGCCGCGAGCGAACTCCAGCAGCGCGTCGGGAACGTCGTCGCCGATCACCTCGTGAAAGGTGCCGCCCATGCTCTCGACGAGCGATCGCTGCCGCGCGAGGTGGTTCGTGTGCTTCGACAGGGCCAAACCGTCGCCGCCGGTGACGTAGACGGCTTTCAGGTCCGCGCCGCCGCTGCGCGCCGCGATCCGGCTCGCCCTTCGGATCAGGGTGTCGCCCTCGACGCCGCCGGACAACGCCACGACGACCCGCTCGCGCGACTCCCACGTCGCGTCGATGTCCTTGTCATGGCGGTACTTCGACAGCTGCGCCTCGACCTTGTCGGCGAGCCACAGCAGCGCCAGTTCCCTTAGCGCGGTGAGATTCCCGACGCGGAAGTAGTTGGACAGGGCCGCGTCGATCTTCCCCGGTGGGTAGATGTTCCCGTGGACCATGCGGCGACGCAGCGCCTCGGGCGCCATGTCCGCCAGTTCGACCTGGTCCGCTCGCCGCACCACCTCATCCGGGACGGTCTCGCGCTGCGGCACGCCGGTGATCGAGGCGACCACGTCGTTGAGCGACTCGAGGTGCTGGATGTTGACGGTCGAGATGACGTCGATTCCGGCGCTGAGCAGGTCGTCGATGTCCTGCCAGCGCTTCTCGTTGGGGGAACCGGGAACGTTCGTGTGCGCCAACTCGTCCACGATGGCCACTTCGGGACGTCGACGCAGGGTCGCGTCGACATCGAATTCCTCGAATGTGGAGCCCCGATACGTCGCGGTCCGACGCGGCACGACCTCGAGGTCCTCCACCAGTCGAGCCGTCGCGGCCCGGCCGTGCGTCTCCACGAAGCCGACCACGACGTCGGTGCCGCGCTCGATCCGCCGATGAGCCTCCGCGAGCGCCGCGTACGTCTTCCCGACGCCTGGCGCCGCCCCGAGATAGATCCGCAAGACCCCACGTGTCGCCACTTCGGTCTCCCTTCCACTCCCGCGGCGGCGCCGCGAACATCACGATGCGACCGGGAAATCCCGATCCAGGGCGAGATTCAGCGTCACCACGTTGACGCCGGGCTCCCCGAGCACGCCACCGGTCGTGTGCGCCTTCACCAGTACTTCTATCCGCTCGACCGTAGTCCCGCGCTCGTCGGCGACGCGCGCGGTCTGCAACCGGGCGTAGTCGACGCTGATGTGCGGGTCGAGTCCCGAGGCGCTCGCGGTCACGGCGTCGGCCGGCACCACGGGATCGGCGGGGGCGTCCCCTCGGATCGGGGTGGGCACGGCCTTGCCGTGGTCTTCGCCGTATTCGGCGCATTCCACCGTGACACCTTCATAGGACGTCACGAACGGCTTCTCGACGGTGCCGCACTGCTCGTTCAGGCTGATGACGCGCTCGACGTCGCCGCTCAGTCCGTCCGAGTAGTACACGCCGAGCACCGCGCCGACGGCGGAGTCGCCGCTGTCGGCGCAGTATGGCCGGGATCCGTCCACGCCTTCGGTTTCCGCGACGGTCGCGCTGCGTTGACACACCTGGGTGAGGAGGCTCGTCGACGCGTTCTCGTCGCCGTCCCAGCCGAGGGACGGGTCCGGGAGCACGTCGACGATGTTCTCCGGGCCGAGGTTCGAGGCGGACGTCGACAGTGGATCATATCCGTCGCCGGCGGCCGATGGACGCGACTGGAAGTACTCGCGCAACGGTGAACCGTCCTCGTCCGTGAAGGACTGTCCGATGAGCTCGGCGCCGACGACGTCGCCATCGTCGGTGATGAGCGAACCGTCGGCGTGGTGTTTCAAGCCCGGCATCTGCGCGACGGCGAGGATCGCCAACGGATAGAGGATGCCGGTGAGCACCGTGAACACGAGCAGCGCGCGTAGCGCCGCCACATGGCCGGAGAACCAACGAGGAATACGACTCATGACGCCATCCCTGGGATGAGAGCGACCAACAGGTCGATGAGTTTGATGCCGATGAACGGGGTGATCACGCCGCCGAGTCCGAACACCAGCAGGTTGCGTCGCAACATGCTCGACGCGTTCCCCGGCCGGTATCGGACCCCCTTCAGCGCGAGTGGGATCAGCGCGACGATGACGATCGCGTTGAAGACGACGGCCGAGACGATCGCGGACTCCGGACTGGACAGTCGCATGACGTTCAACGCGTCCAATCCGGGATAGATCGCCGCGAAGATCGCCGGGATGATGGCGAAGTACTTCGCCACGTCGTTGGCGATGGAGAACGTCGTCAACGCGCCTCGCGTCATGAGCAGCTGTTTGCCGATGGCGACGATCTCGATGAGCTTCGTCGGATCGGAGTCGAGGTCGACCATGTTTCCGGCCTCTTTGGCCGCCGACGTGCCGCTGTTCATCGCGACGCCGACGTCGGCCTGCGCCAACGCGGGAGCGTCGTTCGTGCCGTCGCCGGTCATCGCGACCATGCGGCCGTCGGCCTGCTCGCGTTTGATCAACTCGAGTTTGTCCTCGGGCGTCGCCTCGGCGAGGAAGTCGTCGACGCCCGCCTCCTCGGCGATCGCCGCCGCCGTCCGGGCGTTGTCGCCGGTGATCATCACCGTGCGAATGCCCATGCTGCGCAGGGTCGCGAACCGGGCCGTCATGCCTTCCTTCACGACGTCCTTCAGGTGAATGACACCGAGTACAACCGGCACCGACTCACCGGCGGCCCGCTCCGCGACCAGGAGGGGCGTGCCGCCTTCGGAACTCACCTCGTCGACGCGGGTCGTCACGGCCGAATCCACCGTGCCGCCGTTGTCGCGAACCCATGCCATGACCGCGTTCGCGGCGCCCTTGCGGACGACGCGCGCGTCGCCGTCGACGGCCAGATCGACGCCGCTCATGCGGGTCTGCGCCGTGAACGGAACCCATTCGGCGTGTTCGAGTTCGCCCGCGTCGCGTTCCCGCAAGCCGTACGAGCCCTTGACGAACACGACGATCGACCGGCCCTCGGGCGTCTCGTCGGCCAGACTGGACAGTTGCGCCGCGTCGGCGAGGCGCAGCCCCGGGATACCCGGGGACGCGTACAGTGCCGCCGCGCGCCG
The DNA here is from genome assembly GCF_965137155.1 of Stackebrandtia soli. Taxonomy (NCBI): domain Bacteria; kingdom Bacillati; phylum Actinomycetota; class Actinomycetes; order Glycomycetales; family Glycomycetaceae; genus Stackebrandtia; species Stackebrandtia soli. The sequence continues at coordinate 23,169 of NZ_CBCRZX010000012.1, read as the reverse complement.
GTTTCCGTGCGTGATGGTGCCGGTCTTGTCGAGCAGCAGGGTCGTCACGTCGCCGGCCGCCTCGACCGCCCTGCCGGACATGGCGAGGACGTTGCGCTGCACCAAGCGGTCCATTCCGGCGATGCCGATCGCCGACAGCAGCGCCCCGATGGTGGTCGGAATGAGACACACCAGAAGGGACACGAGGACGACGCCGGTGACCCCGTCGCCCGTGATGACGTTCGAGTCGAGCGCCGCGCTCTGGTCCTTCGCGAAGATCGCGATGGGCTGAATCGTGGCCACGGCCAGTAGGAAGATGATCGTCAGCGCCGCGAGCAGGATGTTCAGCGCGATCTCCCCCGGTGTCTTGCGCCGGTCGGCGCCTTCGACGAGCGCGATCATCCGGTCGAGGAAACTGTCGCCGGGTTCCTGGGTGATGCGGACGACGACCCAGTCGGACAGGACGATCGTGCCGCCCATGACGGCGGAGCGGTCTCCGCCCGACTCGCGGATGACGGGCGCCGACTCGCCGGTGATCGCCGATTCGTCGACGCTGGCGATACCGGCGAGGACGTCGCCGTCGCCCGGGATCGTCTCGCCCGCGGTGACGAGCACCAGATTGCCGCGTCGCAGCTGTGTCGCCGGGACCTCGACCGTCGTGACGTCCGGCCCGGTCGGTTCCTGACCGGGCGCGATCATCCGCGCGATGGTGTCGGTGCGCGCCTTGCGCAGGCTGTCGGCCTGCGCCTTGCCTCGGCCTTCGGCGATCGCCTCGGCGGTGTTGGCGAACAGCACCGTCAACCACAGCCACACGGTGATGACCCAGGCGAAGACGCTCGGTTCGATGGCGGCGAGGACCGTGGTGAACACGGCGCCGATCTCGACGGTGAACATGACGGGGTTGCGCCACAGTGTTCGCGGGTCGAGTTTGCGGAAGGCGTCGGGAGCGGAGGCGATCCATTGTCGAGGATCGGTCAGTCCGCCCTTTTCGCTACTTTGTACTGTCTGTTGTGACATCAATGATCTCCTATCCCAGCGCCTCGGCGAGTGGGCCGAGTGCCAAGACCGGCAGGTAGGTCAACGCGACGAGCAGGACCAGCACGCCGATGACCATTCCGATGAACAGGGGCGTGTGGGTCGGGAACGTTCCCGAGGAGGCGGGAACGGCGCGTTGCTTGGCGAGTGATCCGGCGAGGGCGAGCACGAGCACGATCGGCAGGAATCGGCCGAGGAGCATGCAAATGCCTAGCGCCGTGTTGAACCAGGGGGTGTTGGCGCTGAGACCGCCGAACGCGGATCCGTTGTTGTTGGACGCCGACGCGAACGCGTACAGCAGTTCTGACAGGCCGTGCGGGCCGCCTTCCTGAAGCGACTCCACGTTGCCGGGGACCGCGATCGTGACCGCTGTTCCTATGAGGACCAATGCCGGTGTCGCGAGGAAGTACAGGGACGCCAACTTGATCTGCGGGGTGCCGATCTTCTTCCCGAGGTACTCGGGTGTTCGCCCGACCATGAGTCCCGCCACGAACACGGTGATGACGGCGATGACGAGCAGGCCGTACAGGCCCGCACCGACGCCGCCGGGGGCGACCTCGCCGAGCAGCATGTTCACGGTGAGCACGCCGCCGCCGAGGGCCGAGTACGAGTCGTGGAACGAGTCGACGGACCCGGTCGAGGTCAGGGTGGTGACGGCCGCGAACACCGCCGAGTCGGACACGCCGAATCGGACGTCGCGACCCTCCATGGACTCCCCGATGGCGGTCGGGACCGTCCCCGACGGGTTGCCTTCGAGGGCGACGACCGCTCCGATGCCGACGAGCGCGACGGTCCCCATGATCGCGATGATCGCGAGGCCCTGTCGGTTGTCGCCGACCATGCGCCCGAACGTGCGCGGCAGGCACACCGGGATGACGAGGATCAGGAAGACGAGCAGCAGGTTCGTCCACGCCGTCGGGTTGGAGAACGGGTGCGCGGCGTTGACGTTCGTGTAGCCGCCGCCGTTGGTTCCGAGGTGCTTGATGACCTCCTGGCTGGCGATGAGTCCGCGGGGGATGGCCTGTTCTCCGCCGGTGATCGTCGCGGCCGCCGTGTCGGTGAGGTTCTGCACGACTCCGCCACCGATGAGGACGACGGCGGCGATCGCGCTGATGGGAAGCAGTACCCAGATGACGACACGGGTCACGTCGACCCAGAAGTTCCCGAGTTTGTCGGTGCGGGTGCGCGCGAAACCTCGGACGAGCGCGATGGCGATGGCGATGCCGACGGCGGCCGAGACGAAGTTCTGCACGGCCAGGCCGGCCGCCTGAAGCAGCATGCCCATGGTGGACTCGCCGGAGTACGCCTGCCAGTTCGTGTTCGTCACGAAGCTGACGGCGGTGTTCCACGCCAACGCCGGATCGACCGCGTCCCGGCCGTTGCCGAACGGCAGCACGTGCTGGAGACGCTGCATTCCATAGAGGAACACGACGCCGACGAAGGAGAACGCCAGGACACTGCGGGCGTAGCCGCCCCAGGTCTGCTCGGTGTCCGCCTTGACGCCGACGAGCCGATAGACGAGACGTTCGGGACGTCGGTGCTCGGTACGGGTGACGACGCGGTAGATGTGGTCGCCGAGGGGCCGGTATGAGACGGCGAGCGCGGCGATGAGGATGAGGATGAAGACGAGGCCGCTCATCAGAACCGCTCCGGGAACAGTAGGGCCGCGACGAGCAGCGCCGCGAGTCCGATGACGAGTACCAGTGAGACCAGGTTGACCGCGCTCACGACCGTTCCACCGCCCTGACTACCAACGCCAGTACGGCGAAACCCAGCACGGTGAGTGCCAGATAGGCCAGATCGAGCATGACTCTCCTTCAGTGAGGGGGCGGGCCGTCCATCGGACGGTTCGCGAGGCTTCGCTGTGAAGCCGTGGCTGAGTCAACGCCGGACTTGGACCCGTGCCAAGTGCCGTTGACGGCTTCCTGACGGTTGCCGGCGGCATCTTGACGGGTCCTTGACGCGCTGTGACGGTCCCTACTGCGGCACGCAAGAGCTGTCCCGCCGTCCCGCTTGTCGGGCGCGCGTCGGCCCCGCAGTCGGTCTTCCGGCCCGTCGTCGTTCGCCGTGCGTGAGCGGACGCGGCCGCGAACGCCGGGGTCCGGTCCAGCCCGGGGCAGCGCTCAACGAGGAACGGGCTCCGGTGGGAAAGGCCTGATGGGTCGCCGACTCGGTCGCCGAACGGTCGTTCTCGGGACGGTCACTCGGGCTAGGCGCCCGTCGTCACTCCCCGGACAGGGCGAGCGTGACGCGGCGAGGAGCCGCGCCGAGGCGGTCCTCCAGCAGCGTCATCGTCCGGTTGAGCAGGCGCGCGAGCGTGTCGAGTTGCGCCGCGCTCAGGCCTTCGAAGATCTCCCGCTCGATCGTCGCCTGTTCGCTGACGATGCGCTGGAACAGGGTGTGTCCCTCGTGCGTCAACTGCGCGGTCATGGATCGGCGGTCGTCGGGGTCGGCGGCGCGGGTGATCAGTCCGCGCTTCTGGAGGCGGTCGAGTCGACTGGTGACGGTGGTCGCGGCCGTCATCGTCCCGGCCGCGAGTTGGCTGGGCCGCAGACGATGCGGCGGGCCGACCCAGAACAGGCGGGCGAGGATCTCATAGTCGGGGCGTTGCAGGGAGTGCTTCGCGGCGAGGTCGCTGGCGAGCCGGTCCAGGTAACGCGCCGAGATGAGGACGCGGTCGACGACCCGCTCGACTTTCGGATCGATGTCGGGAACGACGGCATGCCATTGTTCGACCAGCCGATCGGTGTCGTCGGATTCCCGTCTCGTCATGCGCCGCCTCCTGTGGATCTCGGCCACCTTATCCGGCGGTCGGCGGCGACGCCTCGCAGCCGGTGCGTGGATGGTCGCCGACGTCTGCGATTCTTGGTGTTCGAATCGGCGGGCTGGTGACCGTCGTGCCGCCGATGGTGTTCTCGTGCCGCCCTAGCCGAGCCGCCGGGTAACGGGACAACCTCTAAAGTTGACGCCGCGCGCACGTGACACCGCGTCGTGACAAACCACTCCCGGGAGGAACGCCACCGTGGCCGAGACAGGCACCGTCCATCCGATCGTCTACTACGGCGATCCGATCTTGCATCGTCCCTGCCAGAAGATCACCGAGTTCGACGAGAAGCTGAAGCAACTCATCGACGACATGTTCGCCAGCATGTACGCCGCCGACGGCGTCGGCCTGGCCGCGAACCAGATCGGCGTCGACGCCTCGGTCTTCGTCATGGACATCACCGGCGACGACGGGAAGCAGGTCGTCGCGCACGTGGTGAACCCGACGCTGCTGCCCGCCGAACCGCCGCGTCGGCTCGAAGCCGACTCGGAGGGCTGTCTGTCCGTGCCCGGCCAGTACACAACGGTTCCTCGCGTCGACTCGGCGACGGTCACCGGCTTCGACATGAACGGTGAACCGATCACGATCTCCGGAACCGGTTACGTGGCCCGTTGCCTTCAGCACGAGACGGATCACCTGCAGGGCCTCGTCTTCGTGGATCGGCTGCCGCGCCGGATGCGCAAGAAGCTCCTCGAAGGCGCCGGGTTGCCGACGGACAAGCCGCGTCCGTGACGGTCATCGTCCTCAACGGAACGTCGAGTTCGGGAAAGTCCAGCATCGCCGCGGAGCTCCTGTCGATATTGGACGACACCTACTACCACCTTCCGAGGGACGCGTTCAACGCCATGCGCGCGCGCCGACCCGTCGACGACGAGCAACTTGAGTCCATACTCGACAAGATGGTGCGCGGCTATCATCGCGCCGTCGCGGGCATGGCGGCGACGGGCAACAACGTCATCGCCGATCACGTCGTCAGGGAACGGTCCTGGGCGCTCGACCTGCTCGACGTGCTGTCCGGCGACGTCGTGCTCGTCGGCGTCCGATGTCCGCTGCCCGAGTTGATCCGCCGGGAGACCGAGCGCGGTGATCGGGAGCCCGGAATCGCCGCCCGCCAATACGATCGGGTGCACCGCGACCTGCCATACGACCTCACCGTCGACACGAGCGTGGAGTCCCCGCGCGAATGCGCGCTGCGCGTCGCCCGGTTCGTCGAATCCGCGTCGCCACGACGGTTCGGGGCGCGCGGCGTCGAATGACCCACAGGCCGGCGGTGTCGGTGGGCCCGGGAAGGGCCTGACATGCGCTCGGCTCGTCCATGATGTAGTCACAGTGGATCGTATCCGTGGTCTTGACGACGCTCCATACGCTGTGGCCGTCACGGCCGCGTTCACTCTGTTCACGGGAGCGCGGCCCCGTCGCGTCGATCCCGAGGAGAGTCCATGTCAGACAAACGAGAGTTCGTCGGGTTCGGAAGGCTGTACGCCGCCGTCGCCGTCGCCGTGCCCGTCGTCCTCTCGATACCGCACTACGACATGGAGAACGGGGCGTACATCACCGCCGACATGATCCTGAACGGCGGAACCGTCGTCGCCATCCTCATCCTGGTGGGACTCTTGACATGGGGAGCCTTCAATCCCCGTCACTTTCTCGTGCCCAGTGCGGTCCTCTTCGGATCTGTGAGCGGCTTGGCCGCGACCTCCGCCAGCGACGGACCGTCCGAACTCGGCTGGCTGGCATACGGGCGCAGCATGACCATGTTGTGCGTCCTGTTGACGGTGCTCGGGCTCGCCCACGTGATGGCGCGCCATGTCCGGGTCACTCGCTGAGATCCGGTGAGCCCGCAGTGGTCCGCACGGCGCTTCGGCGGCCGCAACTGATCAGGACCGCGTCGAAGCCTGGATTCGACACGTCCGGACGGTACGCCGGAGGAACGCAGCCCGCGCACTTCGAGAACCGGAGCCTTCGCGAAGTCTTGAGAAGCCCGCGCTCCGTCGATATGGTGCCGTCACCACGTTCGCAGCTCTACCGGCAGGAGACACCCGTGAACGACAACCTCATGAACCGGCCCATGCGCCGGTCCACACTGTTCAAGACGGCCGCCGCGCTCGGGGTCACCGCCGTCGTCGGCGTGCCCGGTCGTGCCGCCGCCGACCCGGTTCCCCAAGCCCTTCACGTCACGAAGGTCGCCGACCTCACCGGACCGGGTCTGACGACCCGCTTCCGTATGGAGGCGACCGACCTCGGCATCCCGGCGACCACCCCGGACGGACGCACCCTCTGGGTCTTCGGTGACACCTTCGAAGCCGCGCACGTCGGTGGCGGCTGGTGGCGTTCCCCGGTGGCGTTGTACTCCACGACAACGGATCTGGCGGCGGGCGTCACCTGGTCGGGCGCCGTCGGCGGTGAGCACGCGCAACAGCTGTGGCACTACGACCACGACAACCCGGTCTTCTCCACCGTCCTCCCGTCGGACGTGATCACCATCGGCGGCACGATGTATCTACACGCGATGGTCAACAAGGGACTCGGCAACGTCGTGTGGACGGAGATCTGGCGCTCCGACGACTCCGGCGCCACCTGGGTGCACACGGGGGCGAAGTTCGACCCGAACCTCCACGGGGGCATGTTCCAGATGTTCACCTGGGGCCTCGGCAACGACGGGTACGTCTACGTCTACTCGACGGGCTTCCAACGGAACAAGTCGCTCATCCTGCATCGGGTTCCGGCCGACCGCATCGCCGATCCCGCCGCGTACGAGCCGTGGGGTTGGCGCGACGGAACCTGGGCGTGGGGCCACGCTCCCACGCCGATACTCGAAGGCGCCTTCGGTGAACTGTGCCTGCGGCCCCTGGGCGGCAAGTGGGTCCTCACGTGGTTCAACGCGGGGGACTACCGCATCGACGGGATCATCATGGACACCCCGACGTCCAACCTGTACACCGCGTATCGGCGCACGCTGGTCTGGGGTGGTGCCTGGGGCAACGAGGATGGCTCGCACGTGGCGCAGTTGTACGGCGGGTACGTCATCCCCGGTTCTACGCTCAACGACCTGCATCTGTCGGTCAGTCAATGGAACACGGCCAACGGCTGGCCGTATCGCGTCATGCAGCATCGCGTCCAGGGTTTCGGCACCTGACGATCACCGCGAGGCGGGCCTGGATCGCGACTCCGGCCCGCCTCGCTTATGGATCTGACGGCGCGACACAGGGGACCATGCCGCTTCAGCTGGGGTGGAACACATTCCGACACCGATCCGTTCCTCCGCTCTCGACATCCATCAAGTCAGTCACTTGACTTAGGTTCACTCCTGGTGTTTCCTTGGTATGCACCGACCGCAACGCCGAGGAGGCACATCGTGTCCGACAGTGAGCGCGACGACGTCCTGAACTACCCCATTCCGCGCCCCGGCCCCCTGGACGCCCCCGAGGAGTGGGCGCGACTGCGCGACAAGTGCCCGGTCGGGCGAATCTCCCTCCCCAGTGGAGACGAGGCGGCGCTCGTCACGCGCTACGCCGACGTCAAGAACGTGCTGTCCGACCCGCGATTCGGCAGGCTCCTCGACGCGGACGACGCGGCGCGTCTGACCGACGGCGAAACCGGACTGTTCAACAGCGACATGGCGCAGGTCATCCCGCAAAGCGGCGAAGGCCACCAACGTTGGCGTCGCCGCGTCGCGAAGTGGTTCACCGCCAAGAGGATGCGCGAACTCAGCCCTCGCGTCGAGGCCATGGCCGACAAGCTCGTCGACGAGATGACACGGACGCGCCAACCAGCGGATCTGAAGGCCGCGTTCGGATTCCCGCTCCCCGTCTGGGTCATCTGCGAACTGCTCGGCGTTCCGTCGTCCGACCGCAGCAAGTTCGGGCACTGGTCCGACACGATGCTCAACCTCACCCGATACCGCGACGACGAGGTGCGCGCGGCTCAGGCGCAGTTCGTCCAGTACATGGCCGCCCACGTCGCCGCCAAACGCGACAGTCCGGGCAACGACCTCCTCAGCGAACTCGCCCACGGCGACGACCCGCTGTCCGACGCCGAACTCGTCGCCACCGGCCAGGGCCTACTCGTCGCAGGCCACGAGACCACCGCCAACATGATCGTCAAGATGATCGCGATGCTCCTCGCCGACCGCTCACGCTGGGACCTTCTCCTCAACGACCGGGCCCTCGTGCGGACCGCCGTCGAAGAGTCCCTGCGTTTCGACGCCAACGCGGGCATCGGAATGGTCCGCTACCTCACTGACGCGGTGGAACTCTCCGGCGGCACCGTTCCTCGCGGCACGACCGTCATGTGCAGCATGGCGGCGGCCAACCGTGACGAGACCACCTTCGACGACGCCGACATCATGCGTCTCGACCGCAGCCCCAACCCCCACCTCGCATTCGGCTCCGGCCCCCACTCGTGCCTCGGTCAGGCGCTCGCCCGAACCGAGCTCCAGGTCGCGCTGGAGACACTGCTCCGCCGACTCCCCACCCTGGACCTCGCCGTGCCGGTCGACGACCTCCGCGACCTCGACGGGCTCGCCGTGGGCGGCCTCGAAACGCTCCCGGTGACCTGGTGAACGCGACCAACCGGCGAACCGACCGGACCCGCGTCACCCGGCACATCATCATGGCCACCGCAGAGCGCCTGTACGCCGAGCGCGGCCTGACCGCCGTCTCCAATCGACAGATAGGGGAGGCGGCGGGACAAGGCAACAACACGGCCGTCTCGTACCACTTCGGTACGAAGACCGACCTGATTCGAGCCATCACCCGGGAGCACGGCGACCGCGTGGAGAACCACCGGGCGTCCATGGTGGCGGCCGCCGCCGGATCGGCCGACGTCCGTACGTGGATCGCCTGCATCGTCCGACCTTTCACGGAGCACCTGAACGAACTCGGCACCCCGTCATGGTTCGCCCGGTTCACCGCCCAAGCCAACACGGACCCCGCCTTCCGCGAGATCATCGCCGCCGAGTCGCTCTCGTCGAGGGCGCTCGTCCAGGCGATGGACGGTCTCAACGCCTGCCTTCCGGCCCTGCCGTTGGAGGTTCGCGTCGAACGGGGAGACATGGCCGCCCACCTGCTGCTTCACGCCGTCGCCGAACGCGAGCGGGCACTCGCCGAAGGGGCGTTCACGCCCCGAGCGACGTGGAACGACGCGGCGTCCGGCCTGGTCGACGCGCTCGCCGGACTGTGGACGGCACCTGTCGGTCGAACCGCATGACGCACACCCATCACGAAAGGCCGGTATGAAGATCACTGTGGACGAAGATAGGTGCTGCGGCGCGGGGCAGTGCGTCCTGCTCGCGCCCGACGTGTTCGACCAGCGCGATGAGGACGGAATCGTGAAACTCCTGACGGCGGAGCCGCCGACGGGAACCGAGGGCGCCGTCACCGAGGCGGCGGTCGTCTGCCCGACGGGCGCCATCCGAGTGGACGACGCGTGATCGATCGCGGTGATCCGGCCTTGATCGCCCGTGGATCGTGACGGCGTGGTCCGCTTCCGGCGGCGTTTGGAAGCGAACCACGCCCTCGCCTCGAATCGGGTAGCGGTGGCATGACTTGTCTATCCTTCTGGCGAAGACCAGAGAGGACATCCGATGAACGCCCCCGAACCACACTCGCCCAACCAGAATCGGCTCGGAGGCTTTCCTCCGCTGTACGGCCCCGTGGTGCCGTTCCTGATCGTGCTGCCGTCCTGGCCGTACTATGTGGATCAAGAGGGTTGGATCGTCCTACCGTTGTGGGAGTCGATGAACGTCTTCTTCCTACCCTTGCTGTTGCTCGCCGTCGTGCTGGTGATGGCGGTGTTCCGTCCGGATCGGATGCTCCCGCCCGTGGTGATCGGCTCCCTGGGGTTCCTGTTCACGGTCTGGCTGTTCACGCGATACGGTGCGTCCGAGACGATCGAACTCACCCCGGCGGGCACCGCGTCGTTGCTGCTGGCCATTGGATTGACCGTCCTGGCAATCGTCCATGTTCGAGTCTTGCGGAAGCTGGCAGCGAAGCGGCCGAAGAGTGAGCAGGCGGCGAAGGCGCGGACCTCGAGCGACGATACGTCGCTCCCCGACTACTACTGACATCGCGCTCGCGAAGCACCGCCATCCTCCGTGTTGTTGGGGCACAATCGATCTCGGACCGTCGTTCGACGTGTTCGCGCGTACGACCAGACTTCGGCCCCGTCGCACCGGCATCCACGCGTGGACGCCGGTGGGGCTGCCCTATCCTTCGGGCCGGAGTAGAGAGGACTTCTCATGGTCAACCAGTCGCCCGATATCGACCCGAGACGCCGCCTGAGCGGTTTCGGATCGCTGTACGGCCCCGTCATGTTGCTGGCGATCGTGCTCCCTGCATGGCCGTACTACCAGCGCGAGGACGGATCAGGGTTCATTCCACTGTGGGAGGCGATCGCCGAGGGAGAGGTCGGCGTGGTTCTGTTCGTACTGGTGATACTCGTCGCCGCGCTCATGGCGGGCGTATTCCGTCCAGATTGGATCGTCCCGCCCATCATCGTCGGCATCATCGGTCTGCTGCTCATGGCCATGCTGCTCGCGAGGTTCGGCGCCTCCGACTCCGTCGAACTCGCCCCGGCCGGCACGGCGTCCCTCCTGCTGGCCAGTGTGATGACGCTCGTCTCGATCGGTCACCTGGTCTGCGCGGTCGTCCTGGCGCAGCGACGGCGCACGGCGGCGATCTACTACCACGGGCAATCGTGATCGCCTAGCCGGCCACGTCCGGTGTGGACTCTCGGCGTCCGAACCGTCTCGATGGACGGCGGTCGCGGTCGTCGGGACACCCCCGTCGCGCGACTGGCGGTTTGTCCCCGTTGGAATCGGCGATGCTGACGCGCGTGTCTCAGTTGGACGACTCGTTGTCGCCGTGGACGATCAGGTTCCCGATCTCGCCCGAGATGACGACCCTGTTCTCGTCTCAGTTCACCGTGATCGAACCGTCGCCGATGTCGATGCGACCGCCGTCGATGATGATGTCGTCGATCTCCTGATCCGTGATCTGGACGTCGCTGCCGATGACGTTCACCTCGTCCAAAGCGTCGACGTTGATCGAGGTGTTGCTCGCCTCGATCACGAGTTCATCCCAGTCTCGGCCGCGAAGGATGGCGTTGTCACCCCGGACGACGACCTTGTCGGCGTCTTCGATGTCGCCGTCGACCTTCGACCCGGTGATCGTGACGACTCCACAGTTTCCGGTGATGGTCGGACTCGCGCCGTCGGTGTCGATCGTGACGTCCTGGCCGTCGGCGCATGTTCCACCCCCGCTCAGGTCCGTGACAGTCGCGTCGTGCTGCCCGTTGTTCGTGTCCTGTCGATCCGCGTTGGGATCGATCGACCCGTCCTCGGGCGAACACGCGGTCAAGGCCACTCCGCAGGCGACCACGGTCACGGCACGTACGAACAGAACCTTCACGGCGGCACCGTCCTCTATCGGGTGAAAAACCTCGGTTTTGGCCATCTTCGCCGAGCATAAGTGCCGACACCGTGACAGTCCGATTCATCCTTCGCGACGCGCCGACACGGTGTTCGTCCGATCGAGATCCGGCCGCACGGCCGCTCGCCAAGATCGGAGCCCGATGAAGCGTCGGGTGCCGTATTCATCGATATAGGACTCTTCTGGTGCCGGCAGGAACGTCGGGGAGTCGGCTCTCGGCCGAAGGACGGGAGGCTGGACATCCTGGACGGACCGAGTGTCCGGTACTCGTCTGGAGTTCAGGCAGGTTCCTCAGAGGCGTCCCTGTTGACCGCGTCCGTGGTCGTGGACGCCTTAAGCAGGGTGAGACGAAGTTCCGCGTCACCGCGCAGTTGGCGCATGGCCCGTCGTCGTGACGGTCGGGTGGCCACCACGAAGTGGCCGTAGGCGTCCGCCGCGGAGTCGGCGCGGTCCGCCAGTTCGTGTGCCCGCCCCTGCCAGTACCAGGCGGTATGGCTGCTGGGGGAGAGCCGCAACGCCTTTCGCGCGTTGGCGATGGCCGTCTCGATGCTGCCGGCCCCGATCTCCTCGTGCAACGCGATGATCGCGGCTGCCCAATCGAGTAGGACGTCGGCGTCCTCTGGGGAACGGCGAGCCGCTTCGGCGGCCTCCGCGAGCCGCGCGTTCAAGACGTTGGGGCGACGACGCGTCCGACGGCAGGGCGCGCAACGGATCGGGCGCGAGTCGAAGCTGAATCCCAAGGCCTCGTACCAGAATCGCTGTTCGGTGGCGGAGAAGACGAAGTCGGCGTGGCAGTCCAGGCACCGCCGTCGGTCGTCGGCGTAGAAGTACTTCGGGCCCCACATGCCCCGGTTCTGACGGTCGGGGTCGGCGAGTACGGTTCCAGCCGGTGGCCGTCTACCCTCCAAAGGGGAGTTCCACAGGGCTCCGTGCTCGGGGTGCAGTTCTCGAGTCACCGGCGAGGGGGCGTTGTAACTCATGTCGTCGAGGGTAGGGCGGGCTGTCTCGTTTCGGGTCGAGTTCCGTGCCCCAGCGCAACCGAATCGGGTGGCGGCGCCCCACTGACAGAAGGCCTCGGGATGGCCGATCACGCTGGTGAAGCGGCCGAACGGTTCGAAGCCGAACGTCCGATTCTCTACGGGCCGGGCGTTGAGCACTTCACGCGTGATCCCGCGGAATGCGGTCGTATATGGATACCCGGGTCAGCGTCGGCTCAGCGTCGTCGTCGATTCGACACGGGACAGTTTCTCCGGGTTGCGGACATAGTAGAGGCCGATGATTCGGGCGCCCTCGACGCGGAACGCCATGACGCCGTCGACGTCCCCGTTCAGACGTACGAGAAGTGCCGGATTCCCGTTGACCACGGTGAGCGTGGCGCTGATCGCTCCGTGGTTCTTGTCGTAGCCGCCATGTATCAGTCGACCCACCTTGTCGGCACCGACGATGGGTCGCGGCGGAGCCGGTTTGACTCCGCCCCCATCGCTCACGAGTACGACCTCCGGGGCGAGCACGCTCATGAGTCCATGGAGGTCGTTCGTCTCGATCGCGCGCCGAAACGACTCCAGCGCGGCTCGGGTCTCACGTGGGGAGACCGTCTGAAGGGGACGCCGGGCGTCGACGTGGCGACGGGCGCGGTGCGCGATCTGACGCACGGCGGTGGGGCTTTTGCCGACGGCGGCGGCGATCTCGTCGTAGTCGGTGTCGAAGACCTCGCGCAGCACGAAGACGGCGCGCTCCGTCGGCGACAGGGTCTCGAGAACGAGCATGAGAGCCATCGACACGGCCTCGGCGAGTTCGACGTCCTCGGCCACGTCCGGAGAAGTGAGCACCGGTTCGGGCAGCCACTGGCCGATGTAAGTCTCCTTGCGACGTCTCATGGCGCGCAACCTGTTGAGTGCCTGCCGGGTCGTGATCCTCACGAGATAGGCGCGCTGATCGCGGACGTCCTCCATATCGACCTTCGCCCACCGCAGCCAGGTCTCCTGGAGGACGTCCTCTGCCTCGACCGCGGAGCCGAGGACTTCGTAGGCGACGGTGAAGAGCAGGTTCCGATGGGCGACAAAGGCCGTGGTCGCCGCATCGGTGGCGTGGTCGTCCATCTGATTCCCATCCGGCGCGGCCGACCCGAGGCGTCGTACCGCGCGTTCACATCGAGGTCGATCGGATCGTGCCATGCGCACTCGTCAGCCGGTGAACGGCTCGAGAACGAAACGGCCCCACGCGACGAAGGCCGCGATGACGAGATAGACCAGGTTGAGCATCACGAGCGGGACCTGGCCGAAGCGGCCGTGAGTGATCATCGCGCCGACCATGAGCACGACCCAGCAGACGGCGGTCACCGGCACCAGGATCGGCGCGATGTCGAGGACGGCGGGCAGGACGAGCCCGACCGCGGCCAGGAGTTCAAGTGCCCCAAGGGTCTTGACGAAGCCGACGCTGACGTGTCCGGTCCATTTCCCGCCCTCGTGCACTGCCAGCCTCTCCTTGGGTACGAACGACTTGCTGACGCCACCGGCCAAGGCGATCAACGCCAGCAGTCCGGCGGCGATCCACAGTGCGACATTCATGGGGCTCTCCTTCGTTCTCTGGGTTCGGGCACAAGACACCACGCGACAGAACGTTGTGACATCACATGACCCAGATCACAATGCGAGGCTGTGCCGAGGCTTTCGGGGCGCACCCTCCGCCACCGTCGCGTCCTCGGTTTCGTTCCGGTGTGGACGCTCGTTCGTGGACGAGGAGAGTCGCCATTAACCAAGGGGCGCAAGAGATCCAGTTCCAATCTGATTCACTATGACGGACACTTCGAGTACTAGTGCGAAGCAGTGAAGGCAGCTTTCGATGAGAAGACATGTGTGGATCGGCATCGGTGTCATCGTTCTGGGCGTGGTCGTCGGCCTGTGGGGCGAGATCATGTCGGCGTTGCCGCTGACCTGCCAAGGCAATCCGTTCCCAGCGAACGGCGAATGCAAGGTCGGCGAAGGAGAGTGGATGACCCTCGCCGAAGCGATCGAATCACGTGAGATCACCGCCCGTCGGGCGCCGTTCCTGGGCCTCGCGATCGGCCTAGTCGGGGTCGGCATCATCCTGTACGCCAAACGCCGCGCACGCCTCGTCGAATCCACCCCCAACGTCAATCCGCGACCCGATGACATCGGCGAACCGGTCGCTCGGTGGGCGTTGACCCAAGACCGGACGATCACCGCGTTGAGCGGCGGTTTCGCCTTGACGGACGGCTACGGCGCGACCTCCTGGTATCGATGGCGCGATTTCAACGACATTCGCGTCGAACCCTTCGAGCGCAACAAGGTCGGCGGCTTCAACAAGTGGCGGACCGTCATCCAGCTGTGGGACCAGCCGACGAACCTCAAACTCGTCACCAACTCCGTCGAACTCACCGCCTTTCTCCAGCACGCTTACGAGTCGGCCACGGACGCGAACAAGGACGTGGTCCGCCACGCGCTCGCCGCCAACACCTCCATCGCCGCCGATCGCAAGGGCACGATCCTCTTGGACGCGGCGGGATTGACGAAGCTGTCCGGGAAGTCCTCCCATCGACTGACCTGGTCCGAGATCGCGTCCATCGAGTACGACGAACGCAGCGAGCGGACGGTCGTCATCGCGTCCGCCATTCCCGGGAAACCGTGGGTTCGATTCCGCTCGGCGACGGCACGCGGAGCGGCCGTCAACGACATCGCCTACGAACTTCTGACGGCGAACCGTTCCTGACCCGCGTCGCGCTCCGGATATGGTGCGCCCCAGCGAGTTCCGCTTGGCGGTACGCTCGAATTCGGGGTGAGGACACCGCCATGGCCATCGGGATTTCCTTGCCGTCCAAGGGTTTCCCGGTGGACCGGAGTCGTTCGTCCTGTTATCGCCTGCCCCGGTGCGGCCCGGTGGGCTGACGATTGAGCGGGGCGACCCTGATAACAGTACGACTGTATGATTCTGACGTGCCGAGGGTAGCTGACCATGACGAACGTCGCGCGCAGATCGCGCGGGCTTTTCAACGACTACTGGCCGAGGAGGGCTACGCGGCCGTCTCGTTCTCCCGAGTGGCGGCCGAGGCCGGATTCTCGGTCGGCCTGATCCAGCACTACTTCGCGAACAAGGACGTGTTGCTGCGGTTCGCCTACGAGGACGCGCTCGATCAGCTGAGCCGACGAATCCGCGTCCGGGTCCGCAACGGGGAGGCGGCCGGTCGCTCGGTCGCCGAGGTGCTGCTGGACACCCTGTCCGAACTCCTGCCGCTCGACGAAGAGCGCGAGGTCGAACACCGTGTGCGGCAGGGATTGCAGACGCAAGCCCTGCACAACGACGGTCTCGCCGAGGTCGCCCGACGGTCCGGGGGCGACATACTCGGCTACGTCACGGCCGTAGTGCGGAGCGGGCTTGAACGGGGGGAGGTTCCGTCGGGCACGGACCCGGTGGTGGCGGCTCGCATGATCCTCGCCGTGGCGCAGGGCCTGGCCGAGCAGGTGAACCTCTCGGGACCGGAGGCGTTCCCGGCTCGCGAGGTGCTGGCCGTCGGCATCGCCGCGGTCTTCCCGGAGCGCGAGGGCGTCGAAGACCACTGAACCCCACCTCCGCTTGGTTGGGCAAAAGTCCCGCTTGGTTGGGCAAATTGCGAAAACACGCCTGTTTCGAACATTTGCCCAACCAAGCGAGGCGTTTAACCAACCAAGCGGACGGAGGGCATGCCCTTGTTTCGGTGGGGCGTGCGCCCGGCAATTTTTAGCAATATGATCATATTGCTAAGATGGCGATCATGAACGTTATTTCGTCGAGCAGTGGCAGCGATCGACCCTCACGTGCCGACCAGGAGGTACCCATGACCGATTCCGCCACCGTGCGGCTGAGTCACGGCGCCGTCCGTGGGCTGCGGCTCGACGGACACCTGTCGTTTCGGGGCATCCCCTATGCCGCGCCGCCGGTCGGCGACCGGCGCTGGTGCCCGCCGGCCGCGGTCGAGTCATGGTCGGGCGTCCTCGACGCGACCGAGCCCGGAAGCCCCGCGCCTCAGTCCGCCCAGTCCTTCGCCGACGTCACCTCACTGGACGAGGACTGCCTGACGCTGGAGGTCACCGTGCCCGAGGCACCGGCGACCGGCCGCCCGGTGTTGGTGTGGCTGCACGGCGGCGGCGGAACCAACGGCTCGACGACCGACTTCGACGCCGGACGGTTGGCCGTCACCGGTGACCTCATCGTGGTGAAGCCGACCTTCCGGCTCGGCGTGCTCGCCTGCTTCGGGCATCCCGGAATCCCCGACGGCGGAAGTTTCGGCGTTCAGGACCAGCAGGCCGCGTTGCGTTGGGTGCGCGACGAGATCGCTCGCTTCGGCGGAGATCCGGGGAACGTGACCCTGGTCGGAGAGTCCTACGGCGCACTCACCGTGTCCGCCCACCTGGTGTCGCCCGGCTCAGCCGGACTGTTCCACCGGGCGATCCTGCAAAGTGGATTCGCCATCATGGGCCCGACCCCCGCGAACACTTTCATCCCAGGCGTTCCCGAGTTGCCCGCGAATTGGATCCCGGCCGCCGAGTTGGACGAGTTGGGCGCCGTCACCGCCGTCGATCACGGTTGGGCGAGCGCTGGCGATGATCCGGAATCCACGATGGAGCGACTGCGGCAGGTTCCGGTGGTTGACCTGCTCGCGGTGTCGGGCGCGTTCATCAGGCCCGCGTTCGGAGGAACGGTACTGCCCGAGTCGCCGGGCGTTGCGCTGGCAGCCGGACGCGTCCACCGGGTTCCGGTGTTGCTCGGCACCGCGCGGGACGAAGCGCGGTTCTTCGTCTCGCTGTTCGCCGACCTGGCTGGAAGTCCCGTCACCGCCGAAAGCTATCCGCGTTTGCTGGCCGAGGCGTTCGGTGCCGACGCCGAACGTGTCGCCGCCCGATACCCGCTCGACCGTTTCTCGACTCCGAGCCTCGCCTGGGCGCAGATCGCGACCGACCGGGCGTGGGCACGACCGACTTGGGAACTGGGCCGCGCCCTCGCCGCAGTCACCGGCACGTGGTTCTACGAGTTCGCCGACCCCGACGCCCCGCCGACGGTGCCTATCCCTGGTTTCCCCACCGGTGCCGTGCACGCGGCCGAACTGCCGTACCAGTTCGACCTGCCGGGCGGTTCTCCGCTCTCGACGGAGCAGCGTGATCTCGCCGAGACCATGAACCGGTACTGGGCGGCCTTCGCGCGTGACGGCGACCCCGCCGGCGAGGACCTTCCCGTGTGGCCGGGCTTCGGTGCCGGGCATGTCCAATCCCTGGCGCCGCAGGCGATCGGTGGTGTCGACTACGCGGGGGACCACCGGCTCGACTTCTGGGCCGAGCTTGGCTGAGGCGACGCCGTCGTTCGTGAACCTCAGGTCCGCGCGGGTGGGAGCGTCCCGGGAGGCGGTGCCGCTCTTCGGTTCGGGGGCCACACTTGGCGCGAACGGTGGTGGTGAGTAGCGAGGTCCGGCGACGGGTGGCGGCATGTTCCCACGTGGACATTCAGACGTCCATCGTGGTGCGGCTACCTCCCCGGTCCGAGCTTCTCCGGTGGGGTGCGTTGGCCTGAACGGAATACGGACAGGCCAGCGTCGAAGTCCATTGCGGAACTGGCGAACAGGGCCGAACCGTCCGGGGCGACATAGACCTTGCCTCCGCCGCGCACGGTGTGCAGCACACAGACGCCGAGCCGATCGGGGAGCTCGACCACTCTCAACGTCGCTTCGTCGGAATATGGTGCGAGGCACGCCTTCCCGATCTCGGCCAGTCCGGCGAGCGCGCTCTCCGTCAGTAGTTCCGTGACCGGCCATGATGGATCGTAAAGGCGCATGATCGCCTCTTCGCTCCGATCCGCGATCATCGCGAATCGCAGTGCCTCGCTCTTGCCTCCGAGGGAGTTCGGGAACCGGGCCGAGCGTCTTCCGTTGTCCGACCAGGAGAGGACGAGTTCCGCGTCGACCTCGGTGAGGCTGAATCCCGCGCGCATCGGATCCGTGGGGGACCGCAGAACCAACCGAGGGAGCCGGGCTTGGGCGCGTACGCCGTCCCCCAGGACCGCGACGAGGAAGCGGCGGACGACGTCGAGGTCGTCGCTGGCGATCAGCAACCGTGGGCGGGATCCCCGGTCCGACTTGCCGAGTTCGAATCGGCCGGCGCGTTCGACGACGGTGAACAGCAGCTCCATGTCGCCGAAGTTCAGGACGGCGTCCACCTTCGGGAACGACGTGTACCGGCCCTTCTCCGCGAAGGTGGCGAGCTGTGCGTCGGCGACCCTGGACATCTCGCTGCTCCTCACCTCGGGGGACGAGTTGGTGGCGCGAGTGTATCCGGCATGCGGGGTCGTGTCGTCGCCGCGATCGCGGCTGAGCTGGCGTTTCACCAGTGTGTCGGAGGTGTCTGGCATGATCCGATGGCATTCGGATGGGGGAGGGAGACAGCGGTGTCGGACGGTGATCAGGGGTACGAGAGCGCGGCACGACCGGAGGATCTGAGTCGCCTCATCGTCGAACGGCTGAACGCGGGTGACGTCGACGCCTTGGTCGCGTTGTACGAACCGGACGCGGTCCTGGCCTTGCCGGAAGGTCGCGTCGCGACGGGCTCGGGCGAGATCCGGGAGACGTACCGGCGACTCCTCACGGACGGTCCGACGTTCGCGCCGGGCCGACAACTGACCACTGTGCGCAACGGCGACCTGGCGTTGACCTCGGTGCGGTTGGCCGACGGCACCGTCACCGTCGAGGTGGCTCGCCGCCAGACGGACGGCACGTGGCGGTGGGTGATCGACCAGCCGAACCTTCTCGATTAGGAACGCCGGTTTCTTCGAGTTCGACTGGCGGACAACGGAACTGTCAGGTCCTGGACTGTCGCCCGGACCGGTATCGTTCGCGACGCGAGGGGCCGGGCCCCTCGCGTCGCGCACCTCGTCACGTCGCGTCGATGAGGCCGCTACTGAGCAGGGCGATCACGAACACGCCGAGCGCGACGCGGTACCAGACGAAGATGTAGACGCTGTGCTTGGCGACCCACTTCAGGAGCCAGTGGACGGCGGCGAGCCCGACACCGAAGGCGATCACCGTCGCGACGACCATTTGCGCCGTCGTCGGAATGAGGCCCACACTGGACGGAGCGAACGCGTCGGGGAGGCTGTAGAGGCCCGATCCGAGCACCGCCGGAATCGCCAGCAGGAACGAGTATCGCGCGGCGACGGCGCGGTCGATGCCGAGGAAGAGCCCGGCCGTCATCGTCGCGCCGGAACGGGAGACGCCCGGGATGAGGGCGCCCGCCTGCGCGAAACCGAGCAGCACGGCGTCCTTCCGTGTGAACGTGTCATAGGACCGGGTCTTGCTGCCGAGCCGTTCGGCGACGCCCAACAGCAGACCGAAGGCGATCAGGCTGGCCGAGACCAGCCACAGGTTCCTCGCCTGGTCGCGGATCTCGTCCTTGAAGAGCAGTCCGAGGACGACGATCGGGATCGTGCCGATGATCACGTACCAGGCGAGTCGGTATTCGACGGTCGCCCGGACGGCCTTGTCCCGGAAACCGAGGAACCACGCCTTCAGCATTCGGCCGATGTCGGACGCGAAGTACAGCAGGACGGCCGCTTCCGTGCCGAGCTGGGTGACGGCCGTGAACGACGCGCCCGCGTCGGCGTCGAAGAAGAGCGCCGAAGCGAGTCGCATGTGAGCGGACGACGAGATAGGCAGCATCTCGGTGAGCCCCTGGATGACGCCGAGGACGATCGTCTCCAGCCAGGTCATGTTCACGAACGGCCTCCACGTGAGTTCCTTGTGCTCGAAGCAGAGCCGGTTCACGATATCCGCTGCCGAATCCATTCCGTCCACAGCGGGGCGCTTCGCGCGGACGCTGTGACGGTCAGGGAGCCGACACGACGTCGGCGGTCACACCACGATCGCGTTCACGACCGACCAACCACCGTCGACTTCGGACATCGTGAGGACGATTCGGCTCTGGTCGACCTTGCCGCCCTCGATGGACGAGCTCTGAGTCGTCTGATTCACGAAGGCGAGGATCTCGACGGCGTCTGGGTTCACCGCCCATTCGTCATCGGTGAACCTCAGGTTCGGGTCGCCAGTCCAGAATGTAGTGAGAATGGATGGTCGTCACCTACTGGTAGGAGCCGGTTCCCGTGATTGTGGGCGGCGGTTGGGCTTCGAATGCGGAGCGGGCGCGGTGAGTCAGGGGGATGATCGCGATCGCGGGGGAGGCGCACGCCATGAGCATGCCCGTGGTGTCAAATTCGAGCCCGGTCGCGGCCAACAGGACCACCGTTGCG
The DNA here is from genome assembly GCF_965137155.1 of Stackebrandtia soli. Classification (NCBI taxonomy): domain Bacteria; kingdom Bacillati; phylum Actinomycetota; class Actinomycetes; order Glycomycetales; family Glycomycetaceae; genus Stackebrandtia; species Stackebrandtia soli. The sequence continues at coordinate 2,619 of NZ_CBCRZX010000012.1, read as the reverse complement.
GCGACGATCGTGTACTGCGTGCCGAGGGCGATGCCCCGGAACGTCGAGGAGGGTGGAAGGGCCGCCAGCGCCCAGCCGGTGATGGCCGCGGCGACGATCGCCGAGGTGAACAGGGGAACCGCCACCATGAACTCGTCGTACTCGCGGTCGGTGGCGGTGGCCAGTTCGTCGATGCTGACCAGCCAGCCGATGACCAGGGCCGTCAGTTGGAGCCCGGCCAAGGCGCGCGCCGCGTGGACCGTCTTCGGCATGTTCGGTGCCGCGACGTCGGAGAAGCGATGGGACGAGACGTTGAGGAGCGTGAGGACGATGGTCGCCATCGCCCCGGACAGTGTGAAGCAGATGACGCCGTCATCGCCGTCGATTCCGAACAGGGCGACCGTCACGCCGACGAGGGCGACGGCCCCGTACTGGGCTCCGAGGGCGAGCCGGCGGTGCGGTATCCGTCGCGGCCGCAGTCTGAGAATCACGGCGCTGCCGACGGACAAGAGCAACAGGATCAGGAACATCGCGAGCGCGCCCGGCCTCGACCCCGGGTAGTCCTCCAGCGCGGCATAGCTCGACGAATGCAGGTTGTCGACGACGATGACGGCTCCTACGCCGAGCGTCGCCGCCTGCACCCAGCCCAGGATTTCCGCGACGAGTAGGGGTGATAGGTGACGCGTGGCCATAGGGCGCTCGGTGTTGCCGTCGAACAATTGTTGAGTGTGGATCAAGAGCGGGACGAAGATGAGAGCCGGGGCCGAGATCAGGAGCGGGAAGAAGCGTGCGTCGTCGTGTTCGTTGACCGCTAGGCCGGTGAGCCCGATAGGTATGAGCGTGGCGATCGCGACGACGGCAGTCCACAATGCTGCGGATCCCCGCCGATAGAGGAGTGTTCCGGTCGTGCCGGTGGTGGCGACGATCGTGCCGATCACGCTGACGATCGCCCCGCCGAGGTAGTCGTCGTTGCCGTCGGCTGCGACGAACATCCCGATGGTGCCGCCCAGGAAGAGTACTGCTTGGACGGCGGTCAGTCCCTGGATGACGCGAAACCAGGCAGGGACGTGTCGGGGTGCGATCGACGCGTTCGGTCCCGCCGTCAGCGGTGGCGAGACCGGCGCGCTGACCGGGTTCGGCGGCGTCGCGACCGGTGGACCGGACGGCCAGCCCACCATGGGCGGGCTCGACGGCGGAACGGGCGGGCTCGATGGTCGGACCGCGGGCGAGACCATGGCGGGGATCGGTGCGGGCGTGTGGACTCGACTCTTGTCCGATCGCTGCCGTGGTGCAACGATCTGATCGGTTCGGGGTGTCGACGCCTCGTCGATCAGTCCGATGGAGAAGGTCGCGCCGTGGGCGACGACGAGTTCGGGCTGGTCGATGATCGTCGGGGCGATCCCGGTCTCGCGGTGCAGCATGGTCGCGACGAGCGGCATCCGGCTGGCGCCGCCGACGAGGAACAGGCCGGCGATGCGGTCCGGGGTGAGCGTGGAGGAACGGATGACGGCTCTGGTCACCCGGATGGCGCGGGCCAGCAGCGGCCCCGTGAGGGCCTCGAGTTCCTCCCGGGTCAGGTGTGTCTCCTCTCCGATGAGCGGGACGACGAGTTCCGTCCGGTTGTGCCGGGACAGTTGCTCCTTCGCCGAGCGGACGTCGTCGATGAACAGACGGTGCATTCGCCGATCATCCGGCGACTGTGGACTCATCAGGCGCGCCCATTCCGGCTTGTCGCCGTATCGGGTTCCGAGGTGTTCGATGAGCCGGTGGTCGATGTCGACTCCTCCGAGGTCTTCGGCGCCGTCCACGGTGACCACTCGGAACCCCGACACCGAACGTTCCACAGCGGACACGTCGAGAGTGCCGCCGCCGAAGTCGAAGACGACGACCGAGGAACCATCCACGATGGTGTTGTGCCAACCGAAGTACATCGCCGCCGCCACCGGTTCCGGCAACAGTCGCGGCCCGGGGTATCCGGCCGCCATCGCGGCGTCCTCCAACGCCAGCCGCCGGGTCGGGCCCCAGGTCGCGGGATGGGTGAGCGTCGTCGGAGGGACGGCGCCGTACACCCGGACGGTCTCCTGACGCACCCTCCGGAGCACGGCCGCGAACACGTCGATGATCGACGGTTCGGCGTCTCCCAAGAGGAGCGCTCCGTCGTCGACGCGCCGCTTCGGGTTCGGCTCGAATCGGGTCGGGTCTATCCGGGCGGAATGCAGGGCATCCCTACCGGTGCGCAGCTGCCCGTCGTTGGCGGCGTACACGGCGGACGCCAGCAGCGGTGAACCGTCGAACATCAACGGTGTCATCGAACCGTCGTCGTGACGTAGGACGGCGACGGTGTGCGAGGTGCCGAAGTCGACACCAAGGTGGACAGGGGAGGACATCGTTCAAATCTAGGCGAAACCGGACGACGACGCGAGCGCCCCCGCCGAGGCGCGTTCTCGTGATCTCGTTCAGCGGCAGGCCGACCCGTCGACGTCCATCCATCATGGCTGATCGGATCACGGAGGCGATCGACTCGGGCTGCCCCGCACTCCTCATGGGCTGTGCCGATTTCCGCTTGGTTGGGCAAACGCTCCGCTTGGTTGGGCAAATTGCGAAAACACGCCTAATTCGAGAATTTGCCCAACCAAGCGG